>NZ_AGVX02000053.1 GCF_000239155.1 Actinoalloteichus spitiensis RMV-1378 | reverse complement strand
TGGGCCGGGTGCGGGTGGGACCGCGTCAGGGCCGGGGAGGCGTCCCCGCGTGGCTCACCCGACGGTGCGGCTGTCGAGGGCCACCGCCGCGTTGGCGTCCCCTCTGGTCAACTCCCGCCCCGCGGCCTGGTCGAGGACCGCCGCGATCCACTTCTCCAGGTCGCTGCTGGCCCGGGCGGCCGCCTCCTCCCACGCCCGCCGCTGCGTGGGATCCGCGTTCACCGCGATCCGCACCGCGCTGGGCTTGCCCGACCCCCGGGTGACGCTCCGCGCGGCCCGCAGCCGGTTGCGGAGTTGGTTGCGGGACCAGGAATGGCGCTCCGCCCGCTCCAACCACCGGTCCTGTTCCTCCGGGGGAAGCGCGGCGACTTCGGCGTGGTGTTGGAAACTGAGTTCGGCGCGGCGCCGGTGGGTGGGGAACTTCCCCGCGACCCATGCGTAGTTGCGGAGCGTCTGGTAGTCCAGATCAGTCTCCACAATGGCTCGGTGGTACCGGTCCGGGTACTTCACCTGGCCGTAGAGGAGCCAGTCTCCCAACCACCACGACGAGGATTCCGCCACCGCGAAGATCCGTCGGCCTATTCGTACCCACTCGTCGATACCGATGTGGTCGTCCAAGGCCAGAAAGGTCCGCCACCCGTGTGCCTTCCGCTGGGGTGGTTCCTGAGGGGTCAGTTCTGCTGCCGTCGCGGTCCGTTCCGGGTCTGGCACTGTCGTCACGCCGTCCATCCGTTCCCTCACGATTCCGGGCGTCTGGTTGGTTCCCCCCGCGTCCGCGGTTCCGGTCGTCCCTGTCTCCGGGTGGCCCCGGCCCCCATGTCACGGTGTCGTGTCGTTCGTCCTTCTCCTCCTCCTCGCGCCGGTCGCCGGCCTGCCCCAGGCCGTGCGCGGGCGCCGTCAACCGACTCGGCCGTGGCCGAGCGTGCGTGGTGTTCGTCCGGGAACCCGTGCCCGACCGGTCAGTGTTCGCGGGCGAGCCGCGTGGTCGATCTGCCGACGAGGAGGACGATGCCGAACGCCCCGAGCGCCGTCAGCACGAACGGGATGCGGGGGGCGTCCTCGACGGTCAGGAAACGTTCGGCGAAGGCGACGACCACCCCGCCACCGACCATGCCGAAGGCCGCGACTCCCCAGGAGGCGGTCCGCGCGGCGGCGTTCACCCGGCCCAGGATCTCGCTCGGGGTGATGCGTTGCCGGATGGAGATGACCGCCACCGAGTAGGTCAGGACGAACGCGCTCGACACCAGGTAGGCGGCCATCGCCACCGGCACGACGGGGAACAGCGCCATCAGCAGGAAACAGCACCCGGCGCCGAGGAGGCTGATCATGGGCATCGAGCCCCGGGGCAGTCGAGCCGCCACCCAGCCGCTGAGCTGTCCCCCCGCCACCCCTCCGACGGCGGTGGCGACCATGAGCAGACCGAACCCCACCGATCCCAGCGCCAGCGTGTTCTGCGCGAACAGCACCTGGGTGGACAGCACCATCGAGTACAGGCCGTTGAAGACGACCGTGCCCAGCACCAGCCGGCGCAGCAGGGGGTCGCGCCAGATCGTGGTGACCCCCACCCCGATGTCCCGCCAGGCCGGCCGGTCGGCGGCACGGCGTTCCCCGGCGTTCAGCCGGCGTTCGCGGCGGCTGAGGAAGGCCAGCAGGGTCGCCGAGACGGCGGTGGCCACGGCGTTGAGCAGCAGCGGAACGGCGAGACCGAGGGTGATCACGAAACCACCGACCGGGCGGCCGATGAACTCCTGGGCGGAGATCTCCGCCGTCCGCAGGTGGCCGTTCGCCCGTTCCAGGTTGTCCCTGCTCACCAGGGCGGGCACGGCGCTCTCGGCCGCCGTGTCGTAGAGGACCTCCATGATCCCCAGTCCGAACGCGATCAGGATGAGGACGGGGATCGTGACCAGGCCGGTCGCCATCAACGCGGCGAGGACCGCCCACAGCACCACCCGGGTGCCGTTGGCCACGAGCATCAGGTCGAGCCGGGGGAACCGGTCGACGAGGACACCCGCCGGGAGGGCCAGCAACAACCAGGGAGCCCGCCCCGCGCTCGCCACCAGCGTGATGAGCACCGGACTGTCGGTGAGGTGGGTGGCGATCCAGGGCAGCGCGATCATCGCGATGCCGTCGGTCAGGTTGGACGTGAATGACGCTGACCAGAAGTTCCAGAAGCGACGGCCTAACGAGCGTGATGGTCCCGTGGCTACTGGCATGGGCGGATGCTAACACGATCGTTCATCCACAGTGGTCAGGAAATGGTGGTCTCGCGGTCCGTCAAATCGCGTACTCCGATCCGGCGGCTTGTGCGATAAGGACGTGCTCTCCGGATGTCGGCGCTTTGTTCGGGCATTGGTCCAGCCGGTTGGTGTTCGTGCCGGGAGCCCCTCCCTCGTGGTGCCACCGTGTGTCGGCGCTGGCCGTATTCGGATCGGCCCCCTTCTTCGCGGCCGGTGTTCGGATCCCGGTTGGGGCGGGTGCGGAATCGAGTGGCAATGCGCGGAGGGGGCCGGCGGGAATTGTTCCGCACGGCCGCCACCCGGCCCCCGTTCGGACCAGTGGGCGTCGGCTCCGCTGGACCGGCCGGAGGTGCGCGCTGCCCCGGAGGGCCCAGTCTCGGTAGCCGGGCTCCGCGCACGCCGGCGAACCCCACGGGACCGACCCGCCCCGGTCTGGCGCGGTCGGCCGACCCGTCCTGGCCTCCCGGTGGGCCCGCCGGTCTCGGCGAACGAGGAGTTGACCTCAACTATGGTTGAGGGTGAAGGGTTCATCCCATGACCACCGAGCCGATCGACCCGTGGAACACCTCCGAGCTGGACCTCGACGCCTACCTCGCGCGGATCGGGCAGGCGCCCGCCGAACCGTCCCCCACCGCACTGGCCGCACTCCACGAGGCCCACGTCAGCACCATCCCCTTCGAGAACGTCGAGCCCCTGTTGGGCAGGTCGCCGGCACTCGACCTGCCCTCGATCACCGACAAACTCGTCCACCGCCGGCGAGGCGGCTACTGCTTCGAACACGCGCTGCTCTTCGCCGCCGCCCTCGAGCGCCTCGGCTACTCGGTGACCCGGCTGGCGGCCCGCGTCCCCGCCCTCGACCGGGGGCCCCGGACCCACCTGTCGCTGTCGGTCCGGTTCGGCCACACCTCGTACCTGGCGGAGGTCGGCTTCGGCGCCGGAGTGCTGCGCCCCCTGCCGCTGCGGCACGGCAGCGTCGTCGACCAGGGCGGCTGGACGCAACGGATCACCCGGGAGCAGGGGATGTGGGTCCTCAGCAAGCGAACGGACGAGGGCTGGGAGTCGATGCACGCGCTCGGCGACACACCGCAACTGCCCATCGACTACGTCGTCGCCAACCACTACGTCGCCACCCACCCGAAGTCCCCGTTCACCTACCGCCTGGTCGTGATGCGCACCGAGGTGGGACTCATGCGGCGGCTCGTCGGCGACCTGTACACCGTGGAGACCCCCGACGGGACCCGCGAGGAACGCCGCATCGCCCCCGGCGAACTCGACGGGCTCCTCCGCGAGCTGGACGTGGTGTTGGAACCGGAGGAGTTGGCGGGAGTCGTGGAACGTTACGCCGGCCCGGGCGAGGTCGAGGACTGAGACACCCGGCCACGCCACCCTTCCCCTCCACGGTCGCGCCACGCCGACCCCGGTGGCGCGAGCCGAACGTGGTGGGGCAGCAGGGAGGCCCGGAGCCGGGAGTCCGCCGCGTGCCGGCGGCACGCGCCGGGTCGGCCTCCGGCGCCGACCGGCTGGCCGACACGCGCGGGTACCGCCGACGGGGCCGGAATCCACCGCCGGCTCGAACGCCCGGTCGTTCGGCGTCTCCAGGTCGACCCGGGGCGGGCACGTTCTCCGGTGCCCTCCGGCGACCGCCCCGCCCGGACCGCGGCCCTCGGGACGGTCGACGCCACCGCCGCGCCCGAGCGGCGCGACCGCCCCCGGCAAGCCCCGGGCGCCGTCCCGCCCACAGGGACGGCGCCGTGCCCCCACCACGTGCTCCGCGCTCGCCGCGCCGGCGGCGGGACCGCGCCCGGTAGCGTGGTTCGGCATGACCGACCCCGGGGCCGAGATCACCGAGGACCTCGTCCACGACCTGCTGCGGGAACAGCACCCGGACCTGGCGGGACTGCCCATCCGTGCGGTGGCGGGTGGGTGGGGAAACCAGATGTGGCGGCTCGGGGACGCCTTGGCCGTCCGCATGCCGCGCACTCGAGCCGCCCCGGACCTCCTGCGCAAGGAGTGCCGGTGGCTGCCCGTCCTGGCCCCGCGCCTGCCGCTTCCGGTCCCCGAGCCGGTCCGGACCGGTGAACCGTCCGCGCGCTTCTCGAAGCCCTGGGCCGTCATGACGTGGGTCCCCGGCGAGCCACTGGACCGCACGTCCCTCAGCCGAAGCGACCACGCCGCCGGCACCCTGGCCGCCTTCCTCGCGGCCCTGCACGTGGAGGCCCCGGAGGACGGGCCGACCAGTGAGGACCGAGGCGGGCACCCCAAGGAGTGCGCGGACGGGTTCGACGGCTTCTTCCGCGCCGTGGTCCCCGATGACCTCGCCGACGACGTCCGGGCGGTCTGGGACGACGCCGTCGCCGCACCGGAGTGGGAGGGCCCGCCGCTCTGGGTGCACGGCGATCTCCACCCCGCGAACGTCGTCGTCTCGGAGGGAACCCTCTCGGGTGTCGTCGACTTCGGTGACATGTTCTCGGGCGATCCGGCGTGGGACCTCGCGGCCGCGTGGGTCCTGCTCCCCGCCGGCGCCGCCCCGGCCTTCTTCGAGGCGTACGCGCGGGCGGACGCGGGGACGATCCGGCGCGCCCGAGGGCTGGCGGCCCTGAAGAGCCTGTTCCTCATGCTCATGGGCCAGAACGGTGACCGGGGCCTTCCTGGTGGCAAGCCGACGTGGGGACCCGTGGGCCGGGCGGCGCTCCACCGTGTCCTGCGAGGCGGTCGGCCCTAGGAGCGGAAGCGACCGGTTCGCGTCCGGTACCCGCGACCCGAACCGACCGAGCTCCGTGTCCCGTCCCCGGCCGGTCGGCGCCGCCCCGGCCCGCCCGGCCGCGCCTGGCGTGGCACCGGGACCGGTCGCGCCCCGGCTCGCGGGACCCGCCGACCCACCCGGCCCGCCGGGAGGGCGGCCGCCCA
>NZ_AGVX02000054.1 GCF_000239155.1 Actinoalloteichus spitiensis RMV-1378 | reverse complement strand
ACCCGGGCCGCGCGGCGGTCCGGTGGTGACTCCGGGACGTCGAGGGGAGGCTCCTCCCCGGCCGCGATCCGGGACGCAACGAGGGGCCCCGGAACCGGGACCCCTCGTCGTGGTGTGGTGTCGCGCGTTCGCGCGGCTACTGCTGGTTCGGCGTGGGCAGCACGGCGGTCCCGTCGGCGTTCGCCTGGTTCTCCTCCGCCCGTTCCTCGGCCGGCTGCTGCCCGTCCTCACGCGCGGGCAGCCGCATGATCGTGGTGCCCTCGTCCGAGGACTCCGCCGCGTCGGCGCCGGTGTCCTCGGCGGCCGTCGTGGGCGGCTCCTCCCCGGCGGCCCGCTCGTCCTCGGGCCGGGGGATCGCCATCACCGTGGTGCCCTCGTTGTCCTCGCCGGCCGGTGTGGACCCCGCCCCGGTGGTCGTGTCCGAGGAGCCCTGGTCGGTGGCCGGCGGTGGGGCCGCCGTCTCCTGGGTCACCTGGGTGCCGGTGGCCTGCTGCGGGGCCTGGGGGGCCTGCGGCTGGGGTTGCTCCAACCGCACCTGCGAGACGGCGTCCTGGGGCGCGGCGGGCACGTTCACCGGCACCGAGGCCGACTGGTCCCACACCCGGGTCCGCTGCTGGGGGTGGCGCTGGACGACCGTCTCCTCCGCCCCGTTGTGCTGCTGGTTCGGCGGTTGCTGGCCGGGCGCCCAGCCGGGCACGGGTGGGCCGGCGGGAACCGGGTGGAAGTGGGGCCGAGGGAAGTGCTGGGTGGGCGGGTCGTGGCGTGACTGCGACCCCGCCGGCAGCGCGGGAGGCTCCACGGGCTGCTGCTGGTCCTCGTCCGCGAGGTCGAGCAGCGGCCCGGCCTCGACGAAGACCGCCCGGATCGCCTTGAGCTGCTGGGCCAGCCGGCCACGGGTCTGGCGCAGGGTGTCGACCTGGCGCTGGGCCTGGCCAATCCGCCGGTTGGCCTCCTCGGTGGCTTCCCGCACCCGGCGGTGCGCCTCGTTCGTGCTCTCCTGGAGGCGCCGGTTGGCTTCCTCGGTGGCCTCCCTGACCCGCCGCTCGGCCTCCGCCTTGCTGTGGGCCTCCTGCTCGGCCAGCGCCCGCATAGCCTCGTTGCGGCGGGACGACATCGCCATCTCGAAGTCGTCCTCGACCTGCTGACGCCGGGCGTCGGCCTCGGCGTCCGCCGCCTGGCGGGTCTGCTCGGCCTGCCGCAGGTACTCCTGGGCGTCGTGCTCGCCCTTCTGCCGGATGGCCTCGGCCTCCTGGCGGAGCCGCTGGGCCTCCGCCTCGCCCTGCCGCCGGATGTTCTCGGCTTCCTGCCGGATGCGGTCCGCGTCGGCCTCGCCCTGCTGGAGGACCTCCTGGGCGGCGGCCCGGATGCGCTCACCCTCCTGGTTGGCCTTGTCCAGGGTGGCGCGGTGCTCGGCCTCCATCTCGGCGCGCCGCGTGTCGTTCTCGGCGATGAGCCGCTCGTACTGGTTCCGGAGGCCGGCGGCCTCCTTCTCGGCCTTCGCCTGCATCTCGGCCGCGTCGGTCTCGGCGCGGGCCCGGATCTCGTTGGCCTCCTCCTGCGCCAGCCGGAGCATCCGTTGGAGGCGCTCGCTCATCCCCTCCAGGCTGGTGGGGGGCTGGCTCATCCGCTCCAGCTGGGAGTGGAGGCTCTCGATCTCGGAGCGGGCAGCCTCCAACTGGCGGGCCAGGTCACCAGCCTGCGACAGGGCCGCGTTCCGGTCGGCCGCGAGGATGCGCAGGTCGGCGTCCAAGCGCTCGAGGTGCTCGTCGACCTGAGCGCGGTCGTAACCACGTTTGGCGACGTCAAAGCCGGAGCCAAGGGGGAGTAGGTCACGGTCGTCGGCAAGGCCCATGAGTGTCACGCTACCTGGATAGCCGGAGGGTTCGGGTCATCTGCCCGCCATTGTGGTTCACGTGTCCCTAGATCGCCGGGCGACGCGACCGCGCAGGGTTGACCGGTCGGCCAACCAAGGCGCATCCTGGGGTAGTTCCTGCAGGAACGGAGGTGGTAACCATGACTGGAAAGTGGTCACGTTGGCAGGACTGGGCAGCGTTCGCGCTCGGTGTCTACACGGTGATCTCGACCATCTGGCTGGACGTCACCGCGGGCACGGCCTGGACCATGATCGTGCTCGGCGCGCTGCTGGCAGCCAGCGGTCTGTGGTCGCTCGCGGCACCCGGTTCGGTGGCCAGCGAATGGACCCACATGCTCTTCGGGGTCCTGTTGTTCCTGGCGCCCTGGGTCATCGGGTACACCGAGCAGGGCGGCGCGGCGTGGACCTCGTGGATCGTGGGTGTGCTGACGGTACTGGTGAGCGCGGCGGCCCTTCCCGAGGCGAACACCGCCCACCGGGGGGTGATGGCCCACTGAGCGGACGTCGCCGGCCACACCGCCGGCGGTGTCCCCACGACCGGCGTGCCCATAACGTGTCCAGTGCCGAAGAGGCGGACCCGTTGTGGGCACGACCGGCGTATGGGGAGGGTCAACGGTGAGCGTGGCGGACGCGGCGGCAGGCTCGACGAGGAGCGGCAGGGTGCGGCGGACAGGCCAGCGGAACGGGGTCGGGGCGCGGGAGCGGATCCTGACCGCCGCGGGGGAGTTGTTCGCCGAATCGGGGTTCGACGCGACGCCCACCTCGCGGATCGCCGAACGGGCGGAGGTCCCCAAAGGGCTGGTGCACTACTACTTCCGCCGGAAGCAGGACCTGTTGGCGGCGCTCATCGAACGGCTGCCCGACGTGCGCGTGGACCTCACCTCGGTCGTCGTACCGGGGGACGTCGCGACCAGCCTGCGCCAGCTGGTGGCCGCGCTCGACCGGGGACTCGACGCGTCGCCGCTGCTCTCCCACCTGCTCTGGCGGGAGACCGACACCCATCCCGCCGTTCGTGACGCGCTGGACGCGCGACTGCGGGGGATCGTCGCCCAGATCCGGGAGGTGCTCATCGCCGCCCGGCGGGTGCCCGCGGTGACGACGACGGAGGCCGCGCTGGTCGGGGACCCGTCGGCCGGAGCGGGCGAGGGGTACGACGACATCGAGAGCGCGGCCGCGCTGCTGGCCCTGGCGGTCAGCTACCGCCACTCGGTGGCCCGGCACACCCAGCCCGCGGACGTGCTGGACCGGGAGTTGGAGTTCGTCGCCCGGGCGCTGGAAACCCGGTGACGGTGCCGGCGGGGTGGCCGGAGGCCGTTGGCCGGGCGGCCGGACGAGTGCGGCCGGACGCTCCAGCCGGGTGGTCGGGGTGGAGCAGGGGTGGACCGCTGCCCCTGGGCCGTTCGAGTGAGGGCTTGGCCGCGACCTGGTGAAGTATTCACGTTGCATGCACGATTCCTGTCCGAAGCCCACGCGAGGTGGGCCGCTCGGACGGAGTAGTCATGCGCATATCGAGCAACGGACGAGATCCCGCCGGCCGCTGGCGGCGGCGGATGACGGCGGCCGCGCTGGTGGCCCTGCTACCAGTGACCGCCTCCGGCGCGGCCGACGGCGAGGAGCGGACCGCGACCACCATTACCCTCCCCGGCCTCTCCGAGGAGGTCGAGATCCTCGTCGACGAGTGGGGAATCCCGCACATCTTCGCCGCCAACACCGACGACCTCTACCTGGCGCAGGGTTTCAACGCCGCCCGCGACCGGCTCTTCCAGATCGACCTGTGGCGCAAGCGCGGCCTCGGCGAGCTCGCCGCCGACCTCGGGCCCGACTACGTCGAACAGGACACGGCGGCCCGGCTCTTCCTCTACCGGGGGGACATGGAGGCCGAGTGGGCGAGCTACGGGCCCGACGCCGAACGCACCGTGACCGCCTTCGTCGCCGGTATCAACGCCTACCTGGGGTGGTTGGAGGAGAACCCCGAGCAGCTCCCGCCCGAGTTCGTCGAGCTCGGGTACGGGCCCTCCCGGTGGGAACCGGAGGACGTCGTGCGGATCCGCAGCCACGGGCTCACGCGGAACCTCACCAGTGAGGTCGCCAGGGCGCGCGTCGCCTGTGCGGCCGGCATCGAGGCCGACTCGGTGCGCCGCGGTCTCGAACCGGACTGGACCACCGAGGTCCCCGAGGGGCTCGACCCCTGCGCCGTGGGGGACGAGGTGCTCGACACCTTCCGCTTGGCCACCAGCGGAGTCGCGTTCGCCGACGGCGAGGTCCGGGTTCTCGAGGCCGAGGACCCGACCGTGGTGGGCAGCAACAACTGGGCGATCGCGCCCGAGCGGACGAGCACCGGGCGCCCGATCCTCGCCAACGACCCGCACCGCGCCTACTCGGCCCCGGCCCTCCGGTACGTCACGCACCTGTCCGCTCCGGGACTGGACGTGATCGGCGCCGGTGAGCCCTCCCTGCCCGGCGTGTCCATCGGGCACAACGGCACGGCGGCCTTCGGCCTGACGATCTTCTCGATCGACCAGGAGGACCTCTACGTCTACGAGCTCGACCCCTCCGACCACGACCGGTACCGCTACGGCGACGGGTGGGAACGCGTGGAGGTCGAGGAGCAGCGGGTCGAGGTCGCCGGCGGGGACGTGGTGCCCGTCGAACTGCGGTACACCCGGCACGGCCCCCTCATCCACATCGACGAGGACCGGAACCTCGGCTACGCGGTGCGCACGGCGTGGAGCGAACCGGGGATGTCCCCCTACCTCGGCAGCCTCGCCTACCAGGGAGCCCGGAGCTTCGACGAGTTCGAGGAGGCGATGCGGACGTGGGGTGCGCCGACCGAGAACCAGGTGTACGCCGACGTCACCGGTGAGATCGGCTGGGTGCCCGGTGGGCTCGCTCCGGAGCGCTCCGGCTACGACGGCCTGCTCCCCGTCCCCGGCGACGGGCGCTACGAGTGGACGGGCTTCCACGACGGAGCCGAGCTCCCCCGTTCGCGCAACCCCGCCGAGGGGTACGTGGCGACCGCCAACGAGATGAACCTGCCGCCGGACTTCCCCCACGAGCAGTACGGGCTGGGGTACGAGTGGACCAACCCGTTCCGGTTCCAACGCATCACCGAGGTGCTCAACCAGGACACCGACCACGGCCTGGCCGACTCGGCCGCCCTCCAGCTCGACCAGCTGTCCCTGCCGGCACGGCGGATCACCGCGCTGCTGTCCGGGCTGGAGCCCGGGGACGCGGCCACCAGCCGGGCCCGCGACCTCCTGACCGGGTGGGACCACGTGGAGACCGCGGACTCGGGGCCGGCGGCCCTGTTCGAGGTGTGGTTGTCCCGGCACCTCGGCCCGGCTTTCGTCCGCCTGGCCGTTCCCGAGGCGGCCGACGTCATCGAGCAGCCCGACACCCTGGTGCTCGTGGAGGAGCTGGAGAACCCCGGCCGCTGGCTCGACCACGAGGAACGGGACGAGCTGCTGCTCACGACGCTGCGGGCCGCCTACCGGGAGACCGGTGACCTGCTCGGCGGGAACGACCGCCGGTGGGAGTGGGGGCGGTTGCAGCACACCCTGTTCGCGCACCCCGCCGGCCGGGGCGGGGCGGGCGCCGACCCGGCCGACCTCGACGTGGGGCCGTTCCCCCGGGGAGGGTCCAAGGACACGGTGAACCAGTCCTCCTACCGGACCTCCGACTTCCGGCAGACCAACGGGCCGTCCTTCCGCATGGTCCTCGACGTCGGCGAGTGGGACCGGTCACTGGTGATCAACGGGCCAGGCCAGTCCGGTGACCCGAGCAGCCGGCACTACCGCGACCACGCCGAGCGATGGCGCGACGGCGAGTTCGTGCCCCTGCTCTACAGCCGCGCCGAGATCGAACGGCACGTGGGAGAACGGATCGTCCTGCTGCCCGGCTGAGCCCGGCGGTGCCTCGCGGCGAGGCGGCGGCCGGCGGGGCTCCGGGTCCCCCGCCGGCCGCGCTGGCGCACCGGTGTCGCGTGCGACTCCACCCGCCGGGTGATTTCCTCCGGCGATCCCGGCGCGGCCGGCCGACGTGCCTCCCGGGTGCCCGTGCTGCCGGCTGCCCTCCCGGGTCACGGCAGCGCGGACTTCGGCGGTTCCACGAGCTCGATCAGGACACCCCCGGCGGCCTTCGGGTGGATGAAGTTGATGCGGGACCCAGCGGTGCCCCGCCTGGCCTCCTCGTAGAGCAGGCGGACGCCCTTGTGGCGCAACGCCGCGCTGATCGCGTCGATGTCCCACACCCGGTAGGCGAGTTGTTGCAGGCCCGGACCACGCCGGTCGAGGAAGGACGCGATCGGGGAGTCCGCGGTGAGCGGGGCGAGCAGTTGGAGCGCCGCGCCGTCCCCGGCGTCCCCGGCCGCCCGCAGCATCGCCTCCCTGGTGCCCTGTTCCTCGTTCGACTCGATGTGCACGACCCTGAGACCGAACGTGTCGCGGTAGAAGGCGATGGCCTCGTCGAGGTCGGCGACGGCGACACCGACGTGGTCGATGGCGGTGACGAACTGGCTGAGTTCCTCCGGCATTCCAGGAGGGTATGTGGCGCGGATCTCGATTACCGTGCCAGTGTGACCTTCTCGATCGTTGCCAGGGACCCGGTGACCGGAGAGCTGGGCGTCGCCGTGGCCAGCGGGGTGCTCGCCATCGGCGCGAGGGCGCTCGCCGTCGAACCGGGGCTGGCGGCGGTGGCGGTGCAGGGCGCGGCGGGAACGGACCAGCTCCACGCCCTCCTCGACAGGCTTCGGGCCAGGGTTTCCCCGGAGGAGGCGGTGCGTTCGGCGGGGCTCAGCCCGGAGATGCAGTGCGGCGTCGTCACCCCGTCGGACGCCCTCAGCTGGACCGGGGACGCCTGCCCCGGCGCCGCCGGGGGCGTCGCGCTGCCCGAGGTCGCGGTCCAGGGCAACCTGCTCACCTCCACCGAGGTGTGGGAGGCGGCCCGGGAGACCTTCCACTCCACCACCGGCCCCCTGCACCGCAGGCTCGTCGCCTCGCTCCGGGCGGCGCAGCAGGCCGGCGGCGACGCCCGGGGGCAGCAGTCGGTGGCGCTCGTGGTCCGCACCGTCGAGGGGACCGAACCGCTGCCGCTCGACCTCAGGGTGGACGACCACCGTGACCCGCTGCGCGAGCTCGGCCGCCTCCTGGACGTCCACCACGCCCACAACCTGATCGCCAGCGGTTCGTCCGTGCTGCACGAGGACATCGACATGGCGCGCCGCCTGGTCGACGCCTCGGCCCGGTTGCCCGGCGACGCCCTGCTGGCCGGGTGGGCGGCGGTCGGTGCCCTGGTGCACGGCCTGCCGGAGGCGGCGCTGCTGGTGAACGCGGCCCGCTCACAGACACCGAGGTTCGCCGCGCTCTGCGCCCTGCGCGCCTCCCACGGCGGGCCGCTCGCCCCCGCGTGGAACAAGCTCGCCGAACTGGGCTGAGACGGCCACCCCAGGCCTGGCGGACGCGCCCATCCGCCCACCACGCCCCGACCGCGCCGCACCACGCCCCCACCGCCGCGCCGGGTAACGACAGGTGTGGTCGCCGTCACCCGTCCTCGGCCCGGACCCGGCCGGTAGGGTCCGGATCAGTCGTAGGCGGAGAACGAGGGAGAACATCCGTGACCGGTTCCGTCATCGTCGCCGGAGCCCGCACCCCGATCGGGCGGCTGCTGGGTTCACTCAAGGACCAGACCGCCGCCCAGCTCGGCGGAGTCGCCATCAGGGCCGCGTTGGACCGGGCGGGAGTGACCCCCGACCAGGTCCAGTACGTGATCATGGGGCAGGTGCTCACCGCGGGCGCCGGACAGATCCCCGCCCGGCAGGCGGCGGTCGCCGGGGGGATTCCGATGGACGTGCCCGCCCTGACCATCAACAAGGTCTGCCTGTCGGGGCTCGACGCGATCGCCCTGGCCGACCAGCTCATCCGCGCCGGGGAGTTCGACGTGGTGGTCGCCGGTGGGCAGGAGTCGATGTCCCAGGCTCCCCACCTCCTCCCCGGCTCGCGGACCGGAACCAAGTACGGGGACGCCGTGCTCCGCGACCACATGGCCCACGACGGCCTCTTCTGCGCCTTCGACCAGGTGGCGATGGGGGAGTCGACCGAGCGGTACAACTCCCGGTACGGCCTGGACCGGGCCGAGCAGGACGCCTTCGCGGCGGCATCCCACCAGCGCGCCGCCGCCGCCACCGCCGCCGGGGTCCTCGCGGAGGAGATCGTTCCCGTCGAGCTCCCGGGCCGCCGGGGCGCTCCCGGCGTGGTCGTCGATCGTGACGAGGGCATCCGCCCGGACACCACCGCCGAGGGCCTCGCCGCGCTGCGGCCCGCCTTCGCCACCGACGGGACCATCACGGCGGGTTCCGCCTCCCAGATCTCCGACGGGGCGGCGGCCGTCGTGGTCATGAGCCGGGCCAGGGCCGAGGAGCTCGGCCTGGAGTGGATCGCCGAGATCGGCCCGCACGGCGTGGTCGCCGGGCCCGACGCCAGCCTCCACGAACAGCCCTCCCGGGCGATCGCGGCCGCCTGCCGCCGGGCCGGCGTCACTCCCGCCGACCTCGACCTCGTCGAGATCAACGAGGCCTTCGCCGCGGTGGGCCTGGTGTCGGCGAGGGAACTGGGCGTGGATCTCGACCGGGTCAACGTCAACGGAGGCGCCATCGCCCTCGGCCACCCGATCGGGATGTCCGGCGCCCGCCTGGTCCTCCACCTGGCGCTCGAACTCCGCCGGCGAGGCGGCGGCCTCGGCGCCGCCGGGCTCTGCGGTGGGGGCGGGCAGGGGGACGCGTTGCTGCTGCGCGTCCCGAAGGCGGAGCGGGCCGAGCGATGAGCCCTGCCGAGGTGGACGACCTGGTCCAGCGGGCGCGCGGCGGGCAGGCGAGGGCACTGGGCCGGCTCATCTCCCTGGTGGAGGGCGCCAGCCCGCGGCTGCGGGAGGTCGCCGCCGCGCTCACCCCGCACGCGGGGCACGCCCGGGTGATCGGACTGACCGGTCCGCCCGGAGTGGGCAAGTCCACGTCCACCTCGGCACTGGTCACGGCCCTGCGGGCCCAGGGCAGGACGGTGGGGGTGCTGGCGGTCGACCCGTCCTCCCCCTTCTCCGGCGGCGCGCTCCTGGGCGACCGGGTCCGCATGCAGGACCACGCCCTGGACCCGGGCGTGTTCATCCGCTCGATGGCGACGCGGGGCCACCTCGGCGGGCTCGCCTGGGCCACACCGCAGGCGCTGCGGGTCCTCGACGCCGCCGGTTTCGACGACATCCTCGTCGAGACGGTCGGCGTCGGGCAGTCGGAGGTCGACGTCATCTCCCTGGCGGACACCACCCTGGTCCTGCTCGCCCCCGGCATGGGCGACGGGATCCAGGCGGCGAAGGCGGGCATCCTGGAGGTCGCGGACGTCTTCGTCGTCAACAAGGCCGACCGCGAGGGCACGGACCAGACCGTCCGCGAACTCAAGCACATGATCTCCCTGGGCCGGCGGGAGAAGGAAGGGCCGAGCTGGCGCCCGCCGATCGTGCGGACCGTCGCCTCCCAGGCGGAGGGGATGCCCGAGCTCGTGGCGGCCATCGACGAACACCACGTCTGGATGGGGGAACACGGCGAGCTCAGCGACCGCCGGCGGCGGCGCGCGGCCAGCGAGGTCGAGGCGATCGCGGTGGAGGAGCTGCGCGGCCGGCTGGGCGACGTGCGGGGTGGTACCGCGCTGCTCGACCTCGCCGACCGCGTACTGGCTGGGGAGACCGACCCCTACACGGCGGCGGACGAGCTGGTCGCCGGCCTGCGGGGACGGCGCTGAACCTCGGCGTCCCCGGGTGCGGGACACCCGCGTGCCCGTTCCCCACCCGGCGAGGACGGGAGGGGCCGTCCGGGCGCCCTCGCCTCCGCCTGGCGCACGGTCGTCACCCTCCGGGGACGGCGGGTCCGCCAGGGGCGGGCGGCCCCTCACCCGGCGGCTTCCACCCACTCCGTGATCGTCGTCGTCCCGGCGGCCGACGGCGACCGCGTCGTCCTCCCGTCCTCCACGGTCCTGGCCGGCGCCGTGCCGCTCCTCCGGCCGTCGACCGGTAACCAGTCCAGGCTCGCGAGCGGATCCGCCGGGCGCAGCGCGGGATCGTCCACGGCGAAGGTCCTGGCCGGTCCCGGCCCCGACGTCCTGGTCTCGAACCGCACCGTCACCCTGCCGACGCCCGCTCCCTGCACCCACCCGTGCCCGTACTCGGGGTGGCGCACGTCGTCACCCGCGACCCAGCGCCGGCCGCTCCCCTCGCCGCGACCACCCGGGAGCGGGGTCGGGACGGCTCGCGGGGTGGACCCGCCGTCGCCCGCCGTGCCCGGTTCGTCCTCCGAACCGGGGGGTTCCTCGGGCCGGGCGGGGGGCGGCGCGGGGAACAGGGGCTCCTGTTCCGCCGTCGTCAGCCCGGCCAGGGACACACCCACCAGCCGGACCGGAGTGCCGGGGGGAACGGCGGAGCTGACCAGCCGCCGGGCCATCGCGGTGAGCGACGACAGGTCCGAGGTGGCGGCCCGGACGGTCTCCGAGCGGCTGACGGTGGCGAAGTCCGCGCTGCGGACCTTCACCGTCACCGTCCTGGCGGCGCGGTGCGAGCGGACCAGTCGGTGGTGCGCGGCGCTCGTCATCGAGACGGCCGCGTTCTCCAGCGCGCCGCTGTCCACCAGGTCCGTGTCGAAGGTCGTCTCCGCGCTGACCTGCTTCACCTCGGCGCGTTCCGCCACCGGCCTGGGATCCCGGCCGTGGGCGAGATCGTGCAGCTCCCGCCCCACCGCCGAACCGAGCAGGGCGGTGACGGTGGCCGGGTCGAGGTCGGCGAACTCCCCGAGCGTCTGCACCCCGATCCGCCGCAGCTTGCCCTCGGAAACCGGCCCGATCCCCCACAGCGCCCGCACCGGAAGATCGCGCAGCACCGCGCGTTGCTCCTCCGGGGGAACCACGAGCAGGCCGTCGGGCTTGGCGAGATCCGAGGCGATCTTGGCCATCGACTTGCCCGAACCGGCTCCGATCGAGGCCACCATGCCCACCTCGGAGCGGATGCGGGCGCGCAGCTCGGCCAGGACGCGGCGCACCTCCTCGACCTCGGCCCCGGCCAGTGACCCGGGTTCGACGAACGCCTCGTCCAGCGAGACCTGCTCGGCCACCGGGCTGAACCGGCGCACCAGGTCGAAGACCCGGGCGCTGACGGCCTGGTAGACGCCGAAGCGCGGCGGGATGACGGTCGCCGTGGGGCAGAGCCGTCTGGCCTGTGCCATCGACATCGCTGAGCGCGCGCCGAAGGCCCGGGCCTCGTAACTCGCGCCCGCCACGGTTCCCCGAGGCCCCGCACCCCCGACCAGCACGGGAGAGCCGCGGAGGGTGGGGCGGGTCAGCTGCTCGACCGAGGAGAAGAACGCGTCCATGTCGAGATGCGCCACCCACCGCCCGCTCCCGCTCGCCGTCGCCACCGGTCCATTACACCCCCTGACCCCGACGCAGTCCGGTGGACGGCCCCCACCGCCGGGGAACGCGGATGCGCCCAGCCCCCGGCCCGGGCGGTTGCGCGGGCCTCAGTCCTCCGGCGGGGGTGGTGTCTCCCCGGAACCCCGGGGGATCAGCCTTACCGGCAGCACGACCCGTTGCGGCGGCGAACCGTCCCCGGCCATCCGGGAGAACAGCAGCTCCGCGCCGGTGCGCCCCAGCTCCGGCACGTCCTGGCTGATCACCGTGATCGGCGGTGCCATCAGGTCGGCCAGCTCGAAGTCGTCGAACCCGACCAGGGCGGGTCGGTGCGCGCGGCCGCGCAGGGCGCGCAGCAGTCCCACGGTGATCCGGTTGTTGCCGGCGATGACCGCGGTCGCCCTGGCCGCGCCGCCACTGATGCGGGAGAGGCCGCAGGTCAGGGAGGTCTCGTCGTGCGGACCCATGAAGACGAGCCGTTCGTCGAAGGGAAGGCCCGCCAGCGCGTGACCCTCCCGGTAGCCGCGCACCCGTTCCCCCGCCGTGTAGATGTGGGGTGAGTCCCCGAAGAACGCGATCCGCCGGTGGCCGTGCCGCACCAGGTGGGCCACAGCCTCGGCGACACCACCCTGGTTGTCCACCAACACGGTGTCGGCGGCGATGTCCCCCGGCGGTCGGTCCAGGAACACGATCGGGGTGCCCGCCCGCATCTCGGGCACGAGGTAGCCGTGCTGGACCCCGGAGGGGACCAGCAACATCCCGTCGACGCGGCGGGAGCAGAACTCCAACGCCAGTTCGCGCTCCCGGACGTGGCTCTCGTCGGAGGAACCCGCGAGGACCTGGTGATCGTGTTTCCTCGCCACCTCCTCGACCGCTCTCGTCACCTGGGAATAGAAGGGGTTCGCCACGTCCTCCAGCAACAGGCCGAGCGTTCCCGTCGCCGAGCCGCGGCGCAGATTCCGGGCACCGAGATTGCGGCGGAATCCGAGTTGATCGATTGCCGACAGGACGATTTCCGCGGTGGACGGATGTACTCCGGGCTCGTTGTTCACCACCCGGGAAACGGTTTTGATGCTCACGTCGGCCAGCCGCGCCACGTCGTTCATGGTCGCACGTCGGTGGCGTCGTAATCCCTCGGGCAAGGTCGTCACAGCTAGGTCATCTCACCCGGTAGGCGCGCCGGTGTCAACAGTTCGACGGATGGCCGAACGGGCTGGACCCATTCACGGCGACCGTTTACGCCGGTAGCACAGCTTTACCGGTAAAGGGGGTTCGGGGGTATCGACGACCGGAGGTTGGAGGGAAACCTCGCATTGCGTCCGGTGGTCCCGCCTCCGGGCCGGGGAAAGTAGGGCGGTCAGTCGAATTCGCCCGTGCCCCGCGTCGAAAACGAAAGCGGCGCCACCGGCCGGGGCTGTCCGCCTCGACCCGGTCGCCGGGTGATGTGGCGCACTCAGCACACTGGGGACGGCCGGGTCGCACCCGGCGCCACCGAGTCCCAGGAGGAGTGCTGTGTTCACCACACCGGTCGGTCGCTTCCGTCTCGCCGCCCTGGCCGAGGCGGCATCCTGGGTCGGGTTGCTGGTCGGCATGTTCTTCAAGTACGTCGTGGTGCACAACGACGTCGGGGTGGCCGTCTTCGGCCGGGTCCACGCGGTGCTGTTCATCCTCTACGTCGTCGTGGCCCTGGTCACGGCCCGCGCGTTGCGGTGGAACCTGGTGACCCTGTTCTGGGCGCTGGTGGCGAGCGTTCCCCCGCTGGGCACCGTGCTCTTCGAACGCTGGGCCACCCGGAAGGGGAAGCTCGCCGAGCCGGCCCCGGTCACGACGCCCCTCGACGAGCGCGCCGCCGCCTGAGACGCCTCACCCCTCGGCCGGCTCCCGGCTGAAGTCGCCGTGCGCCAACCGGACTCCCGTGAGCAGCTGGGTCAACTGGGTCGTCTCCTCCTCGGTCAGGCCCCGCATCCCGAAGTTCACCGAGGTCACAGCGGTGGTGGCCGCCTCCATCCGCCCCCGTCCCGCGTCCGTGATCTCCACGAGCGTCGTGCGGCGGTCCGTGGGGTGCGGCGTCCTGCGCACCAGCTTGTCCCGTTCGAGCCGGTCGACGATGTTGGTGACGCTGGTGGGGTGCAACTGGAGCCGCTCACCCATCACCCTCATCGGGAGCGCCCCCCGCCGGGAGAAGGTCAACAGCACCAACGCCTCGTACCGGGCGAAGGTGAGGCTCAGGGGACGCAGCGCGCCGTCGACCGCGGACTGGAGGAGTTGCTGCACCCGCATCACGCTGGTGACCGCGGCCATCGTGCTCGAGGGCCCGATGCGCGAGGCCCAGAGTTCGGCCGCGCGCGCGATCGGATCGAACGGAAGAGGTTGCTGGGCGGTCATGACAGCTGACGCTAGCAGCGTCGGAGGTGGGCCCGACTGCTTGGCGGGTCCTGGCCCCGTCGGGTAACCCCGGTAACGGAGGCGCCGGAACCGCCGGCGCCCGAACAGGAGGTGCGTGGTCATGTTGGTCGCTTTCAGCGTCAGTCCCACGGGTGGCGCCAGGGGAGAGGAGAGCCCGGACAGCGTCAGCAACGCGGTGAGCGAGGCGGTGCGGATCGTGCGGGACTCCGGGCTCCCGTACGAGCTGTCCTCGATGTACACCACCATCGAGGGGGAGTGGGACGAGGTCATGGACGTGGTCCGCCGCGCCACCGACGCGGTGCTCGCCCGGGCGCCCCGCGCCTCCCTGGTCATCAAGGCCGACATCCGCCCCGGCTTCACCGGGCAACTGCGGGCCAAGGTCGAGCGGGTGGAACGCCGGCTGGCCGGCGGGGGCTGAGCCGGCGGCACCTCGCTCCCGCCGCCCGCGCCGGGCGGTGATCACCGCCCGGCGTCGGCACACTGGGCACGTCCCACCGGGTTCGTCGTTCGACGTCGACGCGAGCGGAGGTCAGGATGTCGGAACGCGGAACGGGGTGGAACCACCGGCCGGACGACCCCGAACCCGGCCGCCGCCGCTGGCGGGAACGCTACGAGGCCGCCACCGCCTCGGGCCGGGTCCCCGAGGTCGACGCCACGACCCTGTCCGGGGTGCCGGTGGACCCGGTCTACGGCCCCCCGCCGGGAGGGGTCGTTCCCGGCTTCGACCGCATCGGCTGGCCAGGGGAGTTCCCGTTCACCCGGGGAGCGCACCCGACCGGGTACCGGGGAAAGCCGTGGACGATCCGCCAGTTCGCGGGTTTCGGCAACGCCCGTCAGACCAACGAGCGGTACCGGAGGATCCTGGCCCAGGGGGGCGGTGGCCTCTCCGTCGCGTTCGACATGCCAACCCTCATGGGCCGGGACTCCGACGACGACCGCGCGCGGGGGGAGGTCGGTCACTGCGGGGTGGCCGTCGACTCCGCGGCCGACACCGACCTGCTGTTCGAGGGCATCCCCCTCGACCAGGTCACCACCTCGATGACGATCTCCGGGCCGGCGGTGCCCGTGTTCTGCATGTACGTGGTGTCGGCCGAACGCCAGGGGGTCGACGTCGGAGCGTTGAACGGCACCCTCCAGACCGACATCTTCAAGGAGTACATCGCCCAGAAGGAGTGGCTCTTCGCGCCGGAACCGCACCTCCGGCTCATCGGTGACCTGCTGGAGTACTGCGTGCGGAACACCCCCGCCTACAAGCCGCTATCGATCTCCGGGTACCACATCAGGGAGGCGGGGGCGACCGCCGCGCAGGAGCTCGCCTACACCCTCGCCGACGGCTTCGGCTACGTGGAACTCGGCCTCGCGCGAGGACTGGACGTCAACCGGTTCGCCCCAGGGCTCAGCTTCTTCTTCGACGCCCACATCGACTTCTTCGAGGAGATCGCGAAGTTCCGCGCCGCACGCCGGACCTGGGCCCGCTGGATGCGCGACGTCTACGGCGCCACCAGCGAGAAGGCGCAGTGGTTGCGCTTCCACACCCAGACCGCCGGCGTGTCGCTCACCGCCCAGCAGCCGGACAACAACATCGTCCGGACGGCGGTGGAGGCGATGGCAGCGGTCCTCGGCGGCACCAACTCCCTGCACACCAACGCCCTCGACGAGGTGCTCGCCCTCCCGGGTGAGCGAGCGGCGAGGACGGCCCTCCGCACCCAGCAGGTCATCGCCGAGGAGACCGGGATCACCAACGTCGCCGACCCGCTGGGCGGCTCCTGGTACGTGGAGGCCCTCACGGACCGGTTGGAGGAGGAGGCGGAACGGATCTTCGACCGGATCCGGGACATGGCGGCCCGCGCGGTCCCGTCCGGCGAGCACCCGATCGGCGAGATGACCTCGGGGATCCTGCGTGGCATCGAGGACGGCTGGTTCGGCGGGGAGATCGCCGACGCCGCCTTCGCGCACCAGCGGGCACTGGAACGAGGGGACCGGAGGCTGGTCGGGGTGAACTGCCACGTCGAACCCGCCGAGGGCGACCTGGAGATCCTCCGGGTCGGCCACGAGGTCGAACGCGAGCAGAAGCGGGAACTGGCGGCGAGGAAGGCCGCCCGGAGGCGGAACGTCGTGGCGGAGGCGCTCGACGGGATCGTCCGGGCGGCGCGCGGTGACGACAACCTGATCGAGCCCATGCTCGCGGCGGTGCGGGCGGAGGCCACCCTGGGGGAGATCTGCGGGGTCCTCCGCGCCGAGTGGGGCGAGTACACCGAACCCGCCCGGTTCTGACCCGTCCACTCCGGGAACCGGTTCGCTGACCTCGCGGCGGAGGAGCGGCGCTCCGTGCCAGGATGGGGGACGTGACGAGGCCAGATCCACGCCAGACCGCAGCTCTGTCCGCCGCGCTGTCCGGTGCGGTCGATCTATCCGCAGTGAAGGCCAGAGCCGACGCGGCCAGGCAGCAGACCCAGACCCCCGCGCCCCCGGCAGGGGGCCCCGGTGCCGGGAACGGTACCCCCGGCACCGCCTCCCCCCACGTCATCGACGTCACGGAGGCCGACTTCCAGACGGCGGTGCTGGAACGCTCCCTCCAGGTTCCGGTGGTCGTCGACCTCTGGGCCACCTGGTGCGGGCCGTGCAAGCAGCTGTCGCCCGTGCTCGAGAAGCTGGCGGCCGCCGCGAACGGCGCCTGGGTGCTCGCGAAGGTCGACGTCGACGCCAATCCGCGCATCGCCCAGGTGTTCGGCGTCCAGTCGGTGCCGACGGTCGTGGCCATCGCCGGGGGGCAGCCTGTCGACGCCTTCGCCGGTGCCCAGCCCGAGCCCCAGATCCGCGAGTGGATCGGGTCGCTGCTCGACGCGCTGCGCGACAAGCTGCCGGGGATCAGCGCCGCCGAGCAGGGGGCCGGCGCGGTGGAGGAACCCGCCGAGCCGGAGGTTCCGGAGGACCCCCGGTTCACCGAGGCCGAGGCCGCGCTGGAGAGGGGTGACTTCGACGCCGCCGAGCAGGCCTACCAGCACATCCTCGACACCGAGCCCGCCAACGAGCAGGCGCGGGACGCGCTGAACCAGGTGCGTTTCCTGGCCAGGGCGCAGGCCGCCGACCCGTCCTCGGTCGAGCGTGCCGCCGCCGCGCCGGACGACATCGACGCCCAGTTGGCGGCGGCCGACTACGAGCTGTCCGCCCAGCAGGAGGTGGCGGCGTTCAACCGGCTGATCGAGCTGGTTCGCCGGACGAGCGGCGAGGACCGCGACCGGGTACGCACGCACCTCGTCGAGCTCTTCGAACTGTTCCCCGCCTCCGACGAGCGGGTCGCCGCCGCACGGCGGTCCCTCGCCAACGCCCTGTTCTGAGCGGCCGGCGCGACGAGGCCGTGCGGCGGGGTGGCCGACAGCCGCCACCCGACCCGTCCCACGGCCTCGTCCGGGCCCGTTCGCGGGCGGTGGGGGCGCCTCCGCCCCCGTTCCGACCCGACGGGCCCGCCGCCGCTCGCACCGGCCCCTGCCGGCGGTCCTCCCCTCGCCTCGCCAGGAGCCCGCGGGCGCCCGGCCCTGCGCCGCTCGGGGTTCGCCCGCCCAGGTGAGGCGCCGGCCCGGGGCTGGCGGTAAGGAGGCCGGAACACCGCCAGCGGACGCCGCACCCCGTCCGACGACCGGGGTACCGGCGGCTGCCCGATCACCCGCTGAACTCGTCGAGGCAGGTGTCCATCCCGTCCTCGAAGCCGATGCGCAGCGACTCCACCCGGGCGAAGCCAGCGGGAATGCTGTCACCCCCGATGTCGGCGGCGATCAGGCTGCCCTCGGTGAGCAGCTCGGCGATCGCCTCGTCCAGGTCGCCGGGGGACAGCCGCACCCGGCCCGGTTGCGGCGAGCCGTCCGGCAGCAGTTCGCCGGCCCACGCCCCGACCAGGCAGGCCGTGCGCAACCCGGCCTCCTCGCCGCGCAGCGGCAGCCCCTGCCGCTCCTGGACCCAGAGCGCGTACCGGGAGGCGATTTCCGCGAACGCGGCGAAGTCGCCGATACCGCTGTCGCCCTGCCGCCTCGGTGCCGTCCCGATCACCTGGAGCGCGGCCATGTCCAGCGAGATCGTGTCCTCCGCCTCGCAGAACGAGACCGGAACGGTGCTCCCGCACGACACCCCCTGGTAGTCCAGCGCCGGCCCGTCGCCGAACCGCGCGAACACCTCGCGGAGGCTGTCGACGATCCGTTCGACGTTCTCCTCCACGATGGGCAGTTCACCTGAGTTGGCGTCACCGGGCGCGAACTCCAGCTGCGTGATGCGTCCCTCCAGCTCCTCGATGTCCATCTCCGCGCAGCGGGAGGGGCCGTCGGTGAACCCGAAGGTGAACGCCGAGACCCGGTCGAAGGCGCTGCCGTGCGCCCGGGGAGCGAGGTAGTCCGTCCCGGCCTGGTCCCTGATGAAGAACAGGGTCGCGAGGATGGCGTTCAGCCCCTCGCCGGTGGAGATCTCGAAGAACGGGGACTCGCCGTCGGCGACGTACCGGAAGTAGGCACCCGCGTAGCAGTCCGCCTGCTGCTCGGCGAGGATCGTGGGCATCGCCGGGCCCATCTGGCCTGCCTTGTACTGGACCGCGTGCCCCATCTCGTGCGCGATGACGGTGACCACCGCCATCTCGCTGAAGGTGTTGCGCAGCTCCGGGAGCAGCACGCCCCGGTCCCAGGCGATCGAGTCGTCCGACGGGCAGTAGAAGGCGTTGGGCACGCCCGTGGTGTCCATGCCGCACACCAGCACGCCCTGTCCGTCCGCGTCGTAGGACAGCAGGGTCGCCACCGGTTCGAAGGTCAACCCGGGGAAGGTCGCGGGGAACTCGACCTCCCAGTAGTCGTACAGGTCGGTCACCGCGGCGAGCGCCAGCTGGTCCAGGGGGCCGCCGTCGCTGTTCACGGCGGTGGCCCTGATGGGGGGAGTCGAGGCTCGCGGCCCGCTGGGGCCGCTCGTGATCGGCAGGCCGGCCGCCTCGTCGGGGCTGATGCTCTCCAGGGCCGAGGCCGTCCCGACGACCTCCCGGTGTCCGCAGGCCACCAGGACGACCAGGCCCACGACGAGGGCGGCCACGATGCGGGTGGGGGACGGCGTCCTGGGTGAGCTGGCCACTGCCACGCTGCTCCTGTCCGAGAGTGGGCCACGACGGGGAGCGGCGGACCGAGCTCCGTCGGTGGCACACGCGGTCTCCCGGGCCAGCAGGCTACTTTCCCGGCTCGGTGCCCACTGCCGGTTTCGCGCTTTTCGCCTGCCGGCGGGACCGTGCGTGACCGCCGCCGGCCGGGCCGCTCCCGTGCTCCCGTCGCGGAACCCGGAGCGGGTGCGGGGGCACCCTCGGCGGGCCTGGGCGTGGCCGCCGTTCGAGACGGGCCGCGAGCCGTCGACCCTCGGCGGGTGCCGGCCGAACCGGCGAAGACCCGTTCAACGAAAGAGATTCATATCGCACCGTCTGTGACTGGCTGTGGGGAGGAAGGAGGGGAGGTCGTAGCGGTGCCCCGATTGGGCGGGAAGTCGATTGGCGCTGGTCAACGCGCCTTGAGCGTCGAGCTGATCGATCACCTCTACGCCGGGGGCGAGCCGTTCCCCTGTCCCGCCACCCGCGTTCGGCTGACCCGGTCGAGCCGAGATTGATCACGGAAAGTCACCCACAGGGAGCATCAGGTCTGCGGTACGCCCGCCGAGGAGTTGTGATGGACGTGCACCGGTCCGCTCGAGCGAGGTCGGGAGGTACGGCATGGACGTGGCGATCATCGGGTCGGGCGAGATGGCACGCGGGCTGGCCGGTCGGCTGGCTCCGGCCGCCCGTTCCGTCACCGTGTACGGGCGCACGACCCGTTCAGCGGAGAGCCTGGTGGCCGGACTGGCGCGGGAGGACCACACGGTGCGGGCCGCCACCCTGGGCGACCCCGTCACCGCCGACCTGCTGGTCCTCGCCGTTCCCTTCGCGGCGTCCCCCGCGATCATCGCCCAGTACGGGGAGCACCTTCCCGGTCGCGTCCTGGTGGACGTGAGCAACCCGGACCGGGGGCTGCCCGGGCCGGGCGGGTTCCCGGAGCCGGGTCCGGCGTCGGCGGCGGAGGAGCTGGCCGGGCTGGTCCCGGCGGGCACCGTGGTGGTGAAGGCGTTCAACACCGTCACCGCCGGCGCGCTCCTGGGACCGGGCACGGTGGACGTCTTCGTCGCCACCGACGACGAACAGGCCCGGGTCGATCTGTTCACCCTCGTCAGGGCGGCGGGGATGCTGCCGCTGAACGCGGGCGGCCTGCGCGGCGCCCGCGAACTGGAGGGCATGGGGCGGCTGCACCTGGTCGTCCGCCGTGCCCTCGGTACCGCCGCGCACAGCTCCTTCGCCCTGCGGATGGTCGGCTGACCTCGGACTCGTCCGCGCCGAACCGGACGGCCGCCCTCGAGCGGCCGCAGCTCAGTCGGACCTCGGCGCTGGGCCGTTCGTCGAGGTCCGCGAGGCTGGCGCCGGGTCGTCCGTGGAGGTCCCCTCCGGTTCGTCCGCCGCCCTGGCCGGAGCCTCCACCCGGCCGACCTCCGCGCCGCTCGCCGTGTCCACCCAGCTGAGGTGGCTGACCGGCTCGCGGTCCTGGGCCGCCG
>NZ_AGVX02000055.1 GCF_000239155.1 Actinoalloteichus spitiensis RMV-1378 | reverse complement strand
GGATCACCCGGGTGATGTCCCGGCGGAGAGCGGGGCTCGGCGGGTGGGCGGGCAGGGTGGAGTCGGGGGGTCCGGCCAGCGCAGCCTCGGTGTCCGGGTGGTCCAGCCTGAGCACCGGCGCGCCGGGGGGCAGTGTGGTGGCCAGCGGGCCGGTCGTGACGACCAGCACCGGTGCGGCGTCGGCGAGGACGACCGCCCGTCGCTCGACGGGGTGGTCGGGGTCGAGCGGCAGGTGGACGGCGCCTGCGAGCAACGTCGCGAGCCGGCCGACCACGAGGTCGACGCCGCGGGGCACCAGCAGGGCGACCCGGTCCTCGGGCCGCACACCGCGGGCGACGAGGAGGTGGGCGAGCCGGGTGACCCGGTCGTGGAGTTCCGCGTGGTCCACGACGATGTCGTCGTGGACGAGGGCGGCCGCGGCCGGGGTGCGGCGGGCCCACTGGGCTACCCGGTCGGGCAGGAACCAACCACCTCCCCGCTCAGAGGTCGGGACGGGTGTCGCGTCGGGTCGTTCCGGCGGGTTGGCCGCGGCGTTCTCGGGGCGATCGCCTCCCACCTGTCGCGCTGGACGGGGTGGCGTGGCGTCCTCGTGGGCCGGGCCGGCGGGCAGCACCTCCGCGAGCAGCTCCAGGTAGGACTCGGCCAGTCCCTGAGCCGTGGAGCGGTAGAACAGCTGTGTGCGGTAGGCGACGACGAGGTCGATCTCCTCCCGGTCGGCGTGCTCCAGCGTCGCGAAGGACAGGTCGCAGACGATGGCTCCCTCCGGCATGCCGGGGAAGTCGTGGTCGCCGGAGTACTCGAGGGTGATGCTCGGATCACCCTGTTGCAGGGCGTCCAGCTCCGGCAGCACCTGGTGGGTGTACATGACGTCGAACAGCGTGTTGCGGCTCGGGTCGCGGTGGGGTGCGACCTCGCGCACGACGGCGTCGAAGGGCAGGTCCTCGTTCTCCACGGCGGCCAACACGACCTCGCGTACCCGGGCGACGAGTTCGGGCAGGTCCGGGTCGTCGGAGAGGTCGGTGCGCAGCAGCAGGGTGTTGTTGAAGAAGCCGAGCAGGCTCCACAGTTCGGGGCGGTTCCGTCCGGCGCTGGGAGTGGCGATGACGATGTCACGGGCTCCCCCTCGCCGTGCCAGCAGCAGGTTCAACACCGCGAGCAGCACGACGTAAGGGGTGGCGCCGGCCTCCGTGGCGGTGGTTCGGACCCGGCGTGCGAGGTCTGGGGGGAGGTGGGTGACCAGGTAGTCGCCCCGGAAGTTGGTGGTTGCCGGTCTCGGGAGGTCGGTGGGGAGGTCCAGCACGGGCGCGTCGGCGAGGGTGCGCCGCCAGAAGTCCCGCTGTCCGGCCAGCAGCGGACCTGCGACCAGGTCGCGCTGCCACCGCGCGTAGTCGTGGTACTGGAGCGGCAGGGGCGGGAGGCGGTGCGGCCGCCCTTCCACTCGGGCGGCGTAGAGCTCGGTGATCTCGTTCCGGCTGATGGTGGGCGCGTGCCCATCGTTGACCGCGTGGTGCATGGAATTGACCACGAGGTGGTCGTCGGCGGCGAAACGCAGGACGAGCACCCGGTAGAGAGCGTCGGTGGCGAGGTCGAAGGGCCGGCTGGTGTGCTCGGCGGCGAGCCGGCGGGCGGTGGTCGCGGCGTCGGGGTCCTCGGAGAGGTCCACGAGGCGGAGGAAGTCCCCGAGGTCGGGGCGGATCACGACGCGGAGACCGCCGCCGTCCTCGACGAAGTTCGACCGAATGGTCTGGTGCCGTTCGGCGAAGTCGTTGAGCGCGGCGCGCCACGCCTCGAGGTCGAAGCGGCCCCGCACCCGCATGCGGGAGCCCAGGTTGTAGAGGGTGGTGCCGGGGTCCCACTGGTGGTGGAACCACATGCGTTCCTGCCCGAAGGAGAGGACCGGTTCCCCGGTCGCCGGTGTGATCGGCGGGAGGCCGGCCGGCACGGCGGGTTCGCGCTCGACGACCAGCCGGGTGACGTGCGCGGCCAGTTCGGGCAGGGTGCG
>NZ_AGVX02000056.1 GCF_000239155.1 Actinoalloteichus spitiensis RMV-1378 | reverse complement strand
CGTCGGGGGTGCATGACCACGACACCATCCAGCGACTCGCCGCGCGGCTGGTCGGTGAGCTGACGACCCTGGTGGAGCTGGTGAATTCCCCGGAATAGAAGCGGCGACCCACCCCCTCAGGTCTGTTTTGGCCCACGTCGAACACGGCTTCGCCGTAGTCGAACCAATGTTTGGCTGTGCGTAGGCTCGAATCGGCAGTTGCCAGGACAACCGCGGGGCGCGGAAACACACGCGCCCCGCGGTAGCAGGCTGTGATTACTGGGGGGACCGCATGGACACGCCGTCGTCACGCGAGGACCGCATTCGTTCCCTGCCGGAGCACGTCCGGGAACGACTGCGCGGCCGGTTGGCCGGGCGGGGTGCCTCCCGCAACCGGATTCCCCGGGTGCCCAGGGACGGCCGGTTGCCGTTGTCCTTCGCGCAGCAGCGGTTGTGGTTCCTCGACCAGTACTCGCCTGGTGGGGTGGAGTACAACTCCGGGTTGGCGTTGCGGGTCCGTGGTGCGTTGGACCTGGCGGCGTTGCGGGTGGCGGTGACGGCGGTGGTGGCCCGGCACGAGGTGCTGCGGACCACGTTCGACACCGTCGAGGGTGAGGGTGTGCAGCGGGTGGGGCCGCCGGTGGAGGTTCCGGTGGCGGTGGTGGACCTCAGCGACCGGGCTGAGGACGTGGGCCCGGCGGTGGACGGGGTGTTGCGGGCGGAGATGCGGCGGCCCTTCGATCTGCGGCAGGGGCCGTTGGTGCGGGTGGTGGTGGTGCGGGAGTCGCCGGAGTCGCATGTGGTGGCGGTGGTGATGCACCACATCGTGACCGACGGGTGGTCCAGTGGGGTGTTGGTGCGGGAGTTGGGGGCGTGCTACGGGGCGGCGGTGCGGGGTGAGGAGGTGGAGCTGCCGGAGTTGCCGGTGCAGTACGCCGACTACGCCGCCTGGCAACGCCAGCAGTTGACGTCACCGGCCATCCAGAAGCACCTCGACTACTGGCGAGGGCAGTTGGACGGCTGCGTCCCGCTCGAACTGCCCACGGACCGGCCGCGTCCCGCCGACCGGACCACCAATGGCTCCGCCCACGTGTTCGAAGTCCCGCCCGAGCTCACGGCGGAACTCGCCCGGGTCGGTGAGCCGGTTGGCGCGAACCTCTTCATGACCCTCACCGCAGTGACCCAGCTTCTCCTCGCGAGGTACGCGGGCCAGAACGACGTCGCTCTCGGGACCGTCGACTCGGGTCGTGACAAGGACGTCACCGAACTCGTCGGGTTTTTCGTCAACACGCTCGTCCTGCGGTCGCGAATCAGGGACACCCGGTCCTTCACGCAATTCCTGGACGAGGTCCGGAAAACCGTTCTCGACGCATTCGACCACCGCCGTGTTCCTTTCGAGCGCCTGGTCGAGGAACTCGCACCCGACCGGGACCAGAGCCGCACTCCCCTCGTGCAGGCCATGCTCGTCCTGCAGAACGCGAACCAGCGGGACGCCCTGGTCAGCTCCGGCGGCGTGGAGTTCCGGGAACGGGACCTCCCTCGGGACGTCTCGCCGATGGAACTCACCTTCGAGTTCGCGGAGGCGGAAGGCGGCCTCTCCGGCGCGGTGGAGTTCAACACCGACCTGTTCGACCCCGAGACCATCCAGCGGATGGTCGAGCACTGGATCGTGCTGGCCCGGCAGGTCGTGACCACTCCTGACCGTCGTCTTGGCGAGCTGGACCTGGTGGTCGGGGCCGAACGGGAACGGGTGCTGGTCGGGTTCAACCGGACCGACCCGGTCACGGTGCCCGAGGCCTCGATCGGGGCGGGGTTCGCCCGGCAGGCCGAGCGCACCCCGGACGCGTTGGCGGTCACCGCCGGCGGGGTGGATGTCTCCTACGCCGCGTTGGCGGTGCGGGTGGCGGGCCTGGTGGCGGGGTTGCGGGCCCGGGGGGTGACTGCCGAGTCCCGGGTGGTGGTGATGCTGCCCCGCACCCTGGACCTGGTGGCGGCGTTGGTGGCGGTACCGGCCGCGGGTGGGGTGTGCGTGCCGGTGGATCCGGCGTACCCGGTCGAGCGGGTCGGGTTCATGGTCACCGACAGCAGGGCCGTGCTGGTGGTCACCGATACCGAGCATGAGCACCTGGCCCCGGCCGGGGCCGCGGTGTGGACCGTGGATCAGGGCCGTGCTGGGGAGGTCGTGGAGCCGGGCCAGGCGGTCCGGTCGCTGGTCGAGGTCACGGCTCCGGTGACACCCGACCGGGCTGCCT
>NZ_AGVX02000057.1 GCF_000239155.1 Actinoalloteichus spitiensis RMV-1378 | reverse complement strand
GTCCTTGCCCACCCACCCGGACCTGGTCCTGGATGATCCCTCGCCCGGCCTCTCGCGTCACCGCCATCCCGCGCGCCGCCAGCTCGTCGAGGATCGTGGTCTTGCCCGATCCAGGGCCCCCGGTCAGGACGAAGAACCGTTCCTCGGGCCGGCCGCTCCCCAGCGCACGCGCCATGGTCCGCACCATCCTCTCCTCCTCGGGTGGCGGGACTTCCCCGCCGGGCTCCCCGCTGCCCACGCTTCGGTGGCGGGCCGGCGTCCTCCGCCCCTCCGCTGAGCCGTCCTACGGCCCCGGTGGGCGGGGCGCCGCCGTCGGGCGGGGGCACGGTGGGCGGGCGTGGCGGTGTCGTCGTCCGCGGTGGAGCGCCGGGACGCGGCTCAGCCGCCGATGGCGCTCATCGGACGGTCGGGCTGGACGAAGCCCTCGTCGTCGATCCCGTGGCCGGCGGGCTTCGCCCACATCGTGTCGCGCCAGGCGGCGGCGATGCGCTCGTCGTCGGCGCCCGCCCGGACCAGTGCCCGCAGGTCGGTCTCCTCCTGGGAGAACAGGCAGGACCGGAGCTGGCCGTCGGCCGTGAGCCTGGTGCGGTCGCACGCTCCGCAGAACGGTCTGGTGACGGAAGCGATGACGCCGACGGAGCCGGGGCCGCCGTCCACCAGCCACCGCTCAGCGGGAGCGGAACCCCGCTCGTCGGTGGCCGGCGTGAGCCGGACCGACTCGGAGAGCAGCTCCAGGACGCGGTCCGCCGTCACCATCGCGTCCCGGTCCCACCCGTGCTGTGCGTCGAGCGGCATCTGTTCGATGAACCGGGGCTCGTACCCGTGGTCGAGGCAGAAGCGGACCAGCTCGACGGCCTCGTGCTCGTTGACCCCGGGGAGCAGGACGGCGTTGACCTTGATCGGGTGGAGCCCGGCCTCCGCCGCCGAGGCGAGGCCGTCCAGGACGTCGGCGAGCCGGTCGCGGCGGGTGATGCGCCGGAACGTCTCCGGCCGCACCGAGTCGAGCGACACGTTCACCCGGTCCAGGCCGGCCGCGGCCAGCCCGGCGGCGCGCGACCGCAGGGAGATGCCGTTCGTCGTCAGCGAGATCCCCGGCCTCGGTGTCAACGCGGCGGTGGCCGCCACGATCTCCTCCAGGTCCGGGCGCAACAGGGGCTCTCCGCCGGTGAACCGCACCTCCGTGACACCCAGGTGCCGCACCGCGATCCGGACCAGCCGGACCACCTCCGACGGGGTGAGCAGTTCCCGGGAGGGGAGCCAGTCCAGCCCCTCGGCCGGCATGCAGTAGTGACAGCGCAGGTTGCACTTGTCGATCAGCGAGACCCGCAGGTCGGTGGCGACCCGTCGGTAACGGTCCACCAGTGCTGGGGTCCCGGGCCGGGGTGGCAGGTCCCGGGACCGGGGGACCCTCGGCATGCCCAGATCAACCGCCGTCATCTGTCCCAGCCTAGAGTGCGGCGGCGAAGCCGCCCGGGGAGCGGGGCGGGGGTGGGAC
>NZ_AGVX02000058.1 GCF_000239155.1 Actinoalloteichus spitiensis RMV-1378 | reverse complement strand
GGTGCGGCCGGCGAACCCACCGAGGGAGCACCAGGTGAGCGGGACCCCGCCGGTGCTGGTGGCGACCAGCGCCCACGACCCGGCCACGCCCGCCCACTGGGCCGAGGCGCTGGCGGCCCAGTTCGAGGACGCCAGGCTGCTCACCTTCGACGGCGACGGCCACACCGCCGCGCTGAACTCCGGATGCGCCAGGGAGCACGAGGCCCGCTACCTGATCGACCTGGAGCTTCCACCAGCGGAGCTGGTCTGCCGGGACTGACCCCGAGACACGGCAGGCGGGGGCGGCGGTCCGGTTGCTCCCGGTCGCCGCGCCCCGCCACCCGCGATGATCAGCGTTCGCCGCCGCGCGCCATCCGCAGCACGTCCAGCGCGTCGTCCAGCTGCTCGGCGGTCAGCTTGCCCGAAGCGACGTGGCCGCGTTCCACCACCACGTCCTTGATCGTCTTGCGCTCCTTCAGCGACTGCTTCGCGATCGAGGCGGCCTCCTCGTAACCGAGGTAGCGGTTGAGCGGGGTCACCACCGACGGCGAGGACTCCGCGTACTCCCGTGCCCGCTCGCCGTCGGCCACGGCGCCGGCGACGACCTTGTCGGCGAGCAGCCGGGCCACGGCGGCCAGCAGCCGCGAGGACTCGAGCACGTTGCGGGCGATCACCGGCAGCATCACGTTGAGCTGGAAGTTGCCCTGCGAGCCGGCGAAGGCGACCGCAGCGTCGTTGCCGATCACCTGGGCGACGACCATCATCGTGGCCTCGGAGATCACCGGGTTGACCTTGCCCGGCATGATCGAGGAGCCCGGCTGGAGGTCCGGCAGCTGGAGTTCGGCCAACCCGGTCCGGGGGCCGGAACCGAGCCACCGCAGGTCGTTGGCGATCTTGAACAGGGACACCGCGACGGTCCGCAGCTGACCGGAGGTCTCCACCACGCCGTCCTGCGTAGCCTGCGCCTCGAAGTGGTCGCGCGCCTCCACCAGCGGCAGGCCGGTCACCTTCGCCAGCTCGGCCGAGACCGCCGCGCCGAACCCGGTGGGAGCGTTCAACCCGCTGCCCACGGCGGTGCCACCGATGGGCAGCTCACCGAGCCGGGGCAGGCTGGCGCGCAGCCGCTCCACGCCGTAGTTCACCTGGCTGGCCCAGGCCGCGGCCTCCTGCCCCAGGGTCACCGGCACGGCGTCCATCAGGTGCGTGCGGCCGGACTTGACGACCTCGGCCCATTCCTCGGCGCGCTTGCCGAGCACGGCGGCGAGGTGCTCCAGCGCCGGGATGACGTCGGTCACCACCGCCTCGGTGGCGGCGACCCGGATGGTGGTCGGGAAGGTGTCGTTGGAGGACTGGGAAGCGTTGACGTGGTCGTTGGGGTGCACGTCCCGCCCGAGGGAACGGGTGGCCAGGGTCGCGATCACCTCGTTGGCGTTCATGTTCGACGAGGTGCCGGAGCCGGTCTGGAAGACGTCGATGGGGAAGTGCTCGTCGTGACGTCCCTCGGCGACCTCGTCGGCTGCCGAGGCGATCGCCGCGGCGAGGTCGGCGTCCAGCACGCCGAGCCGGGCGTTCACCCGGGCGGTGGCGGCCTTGAGCAGCCCGAGAGCCCGGATCTGCGACCGCTCCAGCCCACGCCCGGAGATGGGGAAGTTCTCCACCGCGCGCTGCGTCTGCGCGCGCCACAGCGCGTTCGCCGGCACCCGGACCTCGCCCATGGTGTCGTGTTCGATGCGGTATTCGCCGTCCGCTGCCGGAGCGCCACTCTGCTGCTCTGTCATGGCTCCTGTTTGTACCGGTTCGCCTGGGCCCGGGGCACCGCGACCTGGGACACATCACCGGTGCCCTTCGCCACACGCCGTCGCCTCCGGAGGTGGCGGCGCGCGCGCCCGTCACCGACGGCATGGATCACCTGGCAAGGCGTAAGCTCGGAGTGGACGAACCCCGTACCCGGACCCAACCGTGACGGAGGCGAACCGCGTGGACTCACGAGCCGGCGCCCGCCATGGCGCCTGACACCACTGAGGACGTCGATCTGGTGGTCGTGGGCGCCGGGCCGGTCGGCCTGTACGCCGCCTACTACGCCGGCTTCCGGGAGCTGACGGTGGCGGTGGTCGACTCCCTCCCCGAGCCGGGCGGGCAGGTCACCGCCATGTACCCCGAGAAGCTGATCTACGACGTGGCCGGCTTCCCCGAGGTCCGGGGACGCGACCTGGTGGAGGCGCTGGTCGCGCAGGCCAACCGGTGGAACCCGACCTACCTGCTGGGCCGGCAGGCCAGGACGGTGACCGACCGGGAGGACGGTCGGGTCGACGTCGGTCTCGGCGACGGGGCCGTCATCCGGGCGTCGGCGGTGCTCGTCACGGCCGGGATGGGGGAGTTCCGCCCCCGCCCGTTGCCGGCGGGCGAGGGCTGGCTCGGACGCGGGGTGGTGCACTTCGTCCCGCGCCTCGCGGCGCACACCGGTGAACGGGTGCTGGTGGTGGGCGGTGGCGACTCGGCCTTCGACTGGGCCGCGGCCTTGCACCCCTTCGCCGCCGAGGTCACCCTGGCCCACCGGAGGGCGCGGTTCCGGGCGCACCCGGCGAGCGTGACCCGGGTGCGTGAGCTGGGCATCCCGGTGCTCACCGAGGTGGAGGTGGCCGCGCTCGTCGGCGGCGACGAAGGCGCCCTGCGCGGTGCCGAACTGCGGTCCTCCGACGGCTCCACCCGGGTGCTGCCCGTCGACACGGTCGTCGCCGCGTTGGGGTTCCTCGCCGACCTGGGACCCGTCGCCGAGTGGGGGCTGCGGCTGGACAAGCGGATGATCGGGGTGGACAGCACCATGCGGACCAGCCGGGACCGGGTCTACGCGGCCGGGGACATCGCGGGCTATCGGGGGAAGGTCAAGCTGATCGCCACCGGGTTCGGTGAGGCGGCCACGGCGGTGAACAACATCGCGGTGCTGCTGGACCCCGAGGCGCACCTCTTCCCCGGGCACTCCAGCGACGGCGGCTGACGCGGTCAG
>NZ_AGVX02000059.1 GCF_000239155.1 Actinoalloteichus spitiensis RMV-1378 | reverse complement strand
AGCGCACTCCCGCCCCTCTCCTGGGCGGGAGTGCGCTGCGGGCCACCGCTCCATCGGCACTCGTCCTCGCTGTCGCGGGCGGGGGCGGTGCCGAGCGGGTCCCCCGGCCCAGGGGGACCGATCTCGGATCGCCCGGGTGCCCCACCACCCGACCAGGACAGCGCATACCGCGGCCGCCCCACCAGTGACACCGCGTCATGTCGGAGAGGTGACGTCGTGGCCCTACGCCCGGCCGGCCGCACGACGAAGACTCGGGGGAGCGAGGCAGGGCAGCCCTTCCCGGGCGACCACCACCTCGCGGCACCGTCCCCCAGCATGACAGGAGATCCGCAAGCCGTGGAGAGCAACTTCATCACCGACCTCTTCGCCCGACTGGCCGAGTTCGCGGCGGGCGCCGAGACCTGGCAGCAGGTCGGCGTGTTGCTGGTCGCCGGTGCGATTCCCTTCATCGAGTCCTACCTGGGGAGTTTCCTCGGCGTGCTCGTCGGAGTGCCCGCCGGGCTGGCGGTCCCCGCCGCCGTGATCGGCAACATGATCGTCACCTTCGCCCTCATCGCGGTCGCGGGCAGGGCCCGCGTCGCCGCGACCCGCAGGCGGGGGAACGGCGCGGGCGGCGCCGAGGCCTCGCCTCGCCGACGGAAGATCGCCAAGTACCTCGACAGGTTCGGTGTGCCCGGGGTGTGCCTGCTCGGGCCGATCGTGGTGGCGAGCCAGATCAGCGCCCCCGCCCTCGTCGCCCTCGGCGCGACCAAACGCAGCGTCTACGTCTGGCAGACCGTCGCGATCGTCGCCTGGGGCGTGCTGTTCGGCTTCTTCGGTGACCTCGTCGCGGGCTGGCTCATGTGAACACCCACCGGCCCCCGGGCCTCGCCCGCACCCGGCCCGCGCGACCGGTCATCCCGATCGCGCGGGCCGCGTGCGTTCCGCCCACGGCCGGGCGGACGTCGGGGATCGTTCAGTCGCGTTCGAGCAGGTAACCCACCACCACGGGGATCTCGGCGGGCACGCCGGACCCGTCGCGCCGTTCGTCGGGCTCGGGCAGCTCCACGGGCGTCCCGTTCCCGGTCGACGGAGCGGGCCGCGCGCCCACCCACGCGGTGGACAACTCCGACTCGGTGGCGAGGAACCGCTGCGCCCGCACCCCGGCCGTGGCGCGGCCCTTGGCCGGGAACTCGGCGAACGGGGTCACCTTCACCGTCTCCCCGGTCGCGGTGATCACCACGGGGTCACCGTCCTCGGCGACCGCGCCGAAGAAGACCACCCTGGCGTCGCCCTTCACGTTGATGCCGGCCATGCCGCCACCCCGCAACCCCTGCGGGCGCACCAGCGTCGCCGAATAGCGCAGCAGGGCGGCGTCGGAGGAGACGAACACCAGCGACTCCTGGCCGTCGGCCAGCCACGTCGCCCCGACCACCTCGTCGCCGTCCCGCAGCGCGATCAGCTCGAACTCGTCCGCCCGGACCGGCCACTCCGGCGAGCACACCTTCACCACGCCCTGCCTGGTGCCCAGGGCGAGGCCGGGGGAGTCACCGATCTGGTCGCCCAGCGGGGCGAGTCCCAGCACCCGCTCCCCGGGCGCGAGGGACACCAGTTCCCGCACCGGCATCCCGCCGCGCAGGGAGACGATGCCCGACTGCTGCGGCAACACCGGCAGCGGGAGCACATCGGTCTTGATGCCCCGGCCGTGGCTGGTGACCAGCACGACCTGCCCGCGAGCCGTGGAGTCGACCACGGCGGTCACCGCGTCGTGCCGGACCCGCCCGTTGCGGCGCCGGGCCTCCGCGGCCTCCTCCGAGGCGGCGGCCGTCCGGGACACCAGCCCGGTGGCGGACAGGATGACCTGGCACGGGTCGTCGGCGATCTCCAACGGCCCCGCCGGCTTCGACGCCGCCAACACCTCCTTGAGATCCCCGTCGATCAGGGTGGTGCGCCGCTCGGTGGGGAACTCCTTCGCGATGCGGCCCAGTTCGGTCGACACCAGTCGGCGCAGGACCGCCTCGTCGTCGAGGATGCGGGACAGCTCGGCGATCTCGCTGGTCAGCCGCTCCCGCTCCTCCTCCAGCTCCAGCTTGTCGTACTTGGTCAGCCGGCGCAGCGGGGTGTCGAGGATGTAGGTGGCCTGGATCTCGGAAAGGTCGAAGTGGGCCATCAGGCCCTCCTTCGCGGCCTTGGCGTCGTCGCTCTCCCGGATCAGTCGGATCACCCGGTCGATGTCGACCAGCGCCCGGATGAGGCCCTCCACCAGGTGCAGCCGGTCGGAGCGCTTGCGACGGCGGAACGTGGTCCGGCGCCGCACCACGTCGAACCGGTGGGCCAGGAACACCTCCAGCAGTTCCTTCAGACCCAAGGTCCGGGGCTCGCCGTCGACGAGGACGAGGTTGTTGATCCCGAAGGACTGCTCCAACGGGGTGAGCCGGTAGAGGTCGGCCAACAGCGCCTGCGGGTTCACGCCCACCTTGCACTCGATGACCAGCCGGGTGCCGTTCTCCCGGTCGGTGAGGTCCTTGACGTCGGCGACCCCGGTGAGCCGCTTGGACTTGTTCACCTCGTCGGTGATCTTCTCAATGATCTTCTCCGGCCCCACGCCGTACGGGAGCTCGGTGACGGTGATGGCCTGCCGGCCCCGGCTGCCGGGCAGCGGACCCGTCTCCACCTTGGCCCGCATCCGCACCACGCCACGGCCCGTCGCATAGGCCTTGCGGACCTCGTCGAGGCCCAACAGCAGGCCGCCGGTGGGCAGGTCGGGGCCGGGTACGAACTCCATCAGCTTGTCCAGGCTGGCGTCCGGGTGCCGGATCAACCAGCGGGCCGCCGCGACGACCTCGCCCAGGTTGTGCGGGATCATGTTGGTCGCCATGCCCACCGCGATCCCCGAGGTGCCGTTGACCAGCAGGTTCGGGAACGCGGCCGGCAGCGCGGCCGGTTCCTCCAACGACCCGTCGTAGTTGGGCCGGAAGTCGACGGTGTCCTCACCGAGCTCGGCGACCAGCTGCGAGGCCGCCGGCGACATCCGCGCCTCGGTGTACCGGCTCGCCGCGGGTCCGTCGTCGGGGGAGCCGAAGTTGCCGTGCCCGTCGATCAGCGGCACGTTCATGGAGAAGTCCTGCGCCAACCGCACCATCGCGTCGTAGATCGCGGTGTCCCCGTGCGGGTGGTACTTGCCCATCACGTCCCCCACCACCCGGGACGACTTCACGTAGGCGTGGGTGGGTCGGTACCCCTGCTCGTGCATCGAGAACAGGATGCGGCGGTGCACCGGCTTGAGGCCGTCCCTGGCGTCGGGCAACGCACGGGAGTGGATCACCGAGTACGCGTACTCCAGGTAGGAGTCCTCGATCTCGGTGTGCACCGGGTTGTCCACGACATGTCTGCCCGGTTGGTCGAAGGCGGTCGGGTCGACCTTGGTCTGCGCGCTGCCCTTCCGGCGTGCCATTGCTCAGCTTCTCCTTGGCGAGGTGGGGCCGTGCCCCGAGGTCGGTGTCCGCGCGCGGACGGCGCACGGAGGGGAGTGGCTCAGACGTCGATCGCCGCCCGGTCCACCCGGGCGGCCGAACGCACCAGCCAGGCGCGACGTGGCTCGACCTTCTCCCCCATCAGCAGGTCGAGGGCCTCGTCCGCAGCGGCGGCGTCCGCCTCGGCGAGGGTAATGCGGCGCACCGACCGGGTGGCCGGGTTCATCGTCGTCTCCCACAGCTCGTCGGCGTCCATCTCACCGAGGCCCTTGAACCGGGGGACCGGGGTGACCACCTGTTTCCCCGCCTTCTCCAACCGGGCCACGGTGGTCTCCATCTCCCGCTGGGTGAAGGTGAAGTGCGTCTGCGGCTTCCGGCCCCGCGTGGTGATCTTGTGTAGCGGTGGCATCGCCGCGTACAACCGGCCGTCCTCGATGACCGGGCGCAGGTACTTCGCGAACAACGTGATGAGCAGGGTGCGGATGTGCGAGCCGTCGACGTCGGCGTCCGCCATCAGGATGACCCGCCCGTACCGCATCGCGGAGAGGTCGAAGGTCCGACCCGAGCCGGCGCCCAGCACCTGCACGATGGAGGCGATCTCGGCGTTGCGCAGCGTGTCGGCGAGGCTGGCCTTCTGGACGTTGAGGATCTTCCCGCGCAGCGGCAGCAGCGCCTGGTACTCCGAGACCCGGGCCAACCGCGCCGAGCCGAGAGCGCTGTCGCCCTCCACCAGGAACAGTTCGCTGCGGGCGACACCCGTGGTGCGGCAGTCCACCAGCTTCGCCGGCATCGCCGCGCCCTCCAACGCGGTCTTGCGGCGCGCGGCGTCCTTCTGCTGCTTCTGGGTGAGGCGCACCCGGGAGGCGTCGACGATCTTCTGCAGGACGGTCTTGGCCTCGACCTTGGTCCTGCGGTCCTCGGTCCACTCCCGCAGGTGCGCCTCGACCACGGACTGCACGACCTTGGTGATCCCGGCCGTGGACAGTTCGTCCTTGGTCTGCGAGGTGAACTGCGGTTCGGGGATGCGGACGTGGATGACCGCCGTCATCCCCTCCAGCACGTCCTCGAGGGTGGGTGGTTCCTCCTTCGCCCGCAGCAGACCCCGGGTGCGGGCGATCGCCGCGTGCAGCGCCTTCACCGCCGCCCGTTCGAACCCCTTGCGGTGGGTACCGCCGTGCATGTTGCGGATGGTGTTGGTGAAGCACTCCACGGTCCGCTCGTAGCCGGTGCCCCAGCGGAAGGCGACCTCCACCTCGGCGCGGCGTGGCACGTTGGACTGCATCACGCCGTTCTCGTCGGCCGCGTTCTCCTTGTAGGTGCCCTCACCGGAGACCACCAAGGTGCCCGACACGGCCCGATCGCCGGCGGGTGCCAGGAAGTCCACCATGTCGGGCAGCCCGTTGGGGAAGTGGAAGGTCTCCTCGCTGATGCTGTCCTCGGTGGCCGTGCGCAGCACGTAGGTGACACCGGGCACCAGGAACGCGGTGTTCCGCAGTTTCGACCGCACCGCCTCCACGTCCAACGCGGCACCGGTCTCGAAGTAGCGGGCGTCGTGCCAGTAGCGGATCGAGGTCCCGGTGGACTCGTCCCGCTTCATCTTCCCGGTGACGTGCAACCCGGAACGCGGCGTGAACGTGGCGCGCGCCCCGGGACCGTCGAACACGCCGGGGACGCCGTGGGCGAAGGACATCTGGTGGACCAGGCCGTCCCGGCGGACCGTCACGTCGAACCGGTGGGACAGGGCGTTCACCGCGGAGGCGCCGACCCCGTGCAGGCCGCCGGAGGTCTTGTACCCGGAGCCGCCGAACTTGCCGCCCGCGTGCAACCGGGTCAGGACCAGCTCCACCCCGGAGATCCCGGACTTGACGTGCACCCCGGTGGGGATGCCCCGGCCGTCGTCGTCGACCTGGACGCTGCCGTCGGCGTGCAGGGTGACGACGATGCGGGTCGCGTACCCGGCCACGCCCTCGTCGGTGGAGTTGTCCACGATCTCGCTGAAGAGGTGGTTGATCCCCCTGCTGTCGGTCGAGCCGATGTACATGCCGGGACGTTTGCGGACCGCCTCCAGGCCCTCCAGATGCGTGAGGTCGTCGGCCCCGTAGATGGTTTCAGCTGACGCAGTCACAGGGTCGTTCTCCCGAATCGTGGCCGATGGACGTGCCCGCGCACGGAGTCGTCGCGAACTGGCGGATCACCGTACTGGACCATACCGACGGCAAGGAGCGCTCCACGCGTTCGGCTCTGACCTGCCGGTTGTCCGAAATGACTCCGCGTTGACGACCACAGCGCCGGCGGCGGCCCCGGCCGCTCCCGGGGTCCGCGAGACCACGCGGTATCTCCCTCGGTCACGGCTCGCGACCCTGGGTGACCGCCACTCCCGGTGAGCACCGTCACGGGCGGACGCTCCGCGTCCGGCGCCGATCTCCCCCACGCCGTCCCCGGGAAGGGGAGTACCCTCAGTCGTGACCAGATGAACGATTCCGGTCACGACGTTCGGAGGGTGTGGGTGGCGGGCAACGAGCGGGACGAGGCGACGGTGACCGGGGACACTCGGCGGGACCGCGCCGGGCGGATCCTGGACGCCGCCTCCACCCTCACCCTGCGCTGGGGCTACCAGAAGACGACCATCGACGACATCGCCCGCGCCGCCGGCGTCGCCAAGGGCACCATCTACCTGCACTGGAAGAGCCGGGACGCGCTCTTCCTCGCGCTGCTCCGCCGGGAACGGGCCCAGGCCGCCACCGAGATCCGCGACCGCGCCGCCCAGGACCCCGCCGGTCACTCGCTGCGGGGAGTGCTCGCCCACTCCTACCGGGTCATCGCCCGCCGCCCCCTGCTCCTCGCCGTCCTCACCCGCGACCGGGACGTCCTCGGCCGCCTGCTCACCACCGGAGACCCGACCGCCAGCAGGCCACCGCTGGCCGTCGGTTTCCCCCGTTACCTGGAGCGACTGCGCGCCGGCGGCTGGGTCCGCACCGACCAGCCGCTGGCGGCCCAACTGTCCCTGGGCACCGCCACGATGTACGGCTTCCTGCTCACCAGGCCACTCCTGCCCGAGGAGTTCGCCGTCACCGACGACACCGCCGCCGACCTGGTCGCCGACACCGTGTGCCGGGCACTCGACCGGGGCAGCCCGCTCGCCGACACCGAGGCCGAGGGCGTGGCGGCCGCCTCCGCCGCCTACCTCGCCGAGGCCGCCCGCTTCACCACCGAACGTTACGAGAACGAGGTGGCCTGACCCCAGGCCGGATGAGGAGCCCACTGGTGGACAACGAGGTCGACCACCCCTTCGTCCTCCCGCTCGGCGCGGGCGGAACGGACCTCTCCCTCGTCGGTGGGAAGGGAGCCTCCCTGGACCGCCTGATCCGCGCCGGACTCCCCGTCCCCGCCGGCTTCCACGTCACCACCGCCGCGTACCGCGCCGCCGCCGGCCATCCGCGACCGCGCCCGGCAGCGGGGGAGGAGGCCG
>NZ_AGVX02000060.1 GCF_000239155.1 Actinoalloteichus spitiensis RMV-1378 | reverse complement strand
ACACCACGCCACCGCCGCCGGACACCGCACGCGTCGACCACGACGACTCCGGGCCCGTTCCGCTGTGCCACCTGGACAACGGGCTGGTCAGGGTGACCCTCGCCCCCACCCTCGGCGGCCGGGTGCTCTCGGTCCGCGTCGACGGCCGCGAGCACCTGTACCGCAACCCCCGGCTGCTGGACGAGGACCTGCGCCCGAGGGCCGGTGTGCGCCTCACCCCCACCGCCGGACCCATGTCGGCCTGGAACAACGTCGGCGGCGACAAGACGTGGCCGGCCCCGCAGGGCTGGGACGGCCCGGACCAGTGGGCCGGGCCGCCGGACCCGGTCCTCGACTCCGGCAGCTACCAGCTGACCACGCGGGTCGAGGACGGTGAGGCGGTCGCCACCATGACCAGCGACCCCGACCCGCGAACCGGGCTCCGCTCGACCCGCACCGTGCGGCTCCCGGCCGGCACCACCGGGTACCGGCTCGACCTGGAGTTCCACAACGTGTCCGACCGGCGGGTCCGGTGGGGGCTGTGGAACGTCACCCAGCTCGTCGGGCAGCCGCCGGCCGAGGCCGGGCCGGCGGCCGGCGTGTACGTGGGCCTCGCCGGATCCGGACGGCCCACCACCGTCGACCTCGTCGCCGGTACCGCCAACCCCGTGGTCCGCCACGACGGCGGCACCGCCCTCGTGCCCGCCCAGGACGTGGTGGGCAAGGTCGGTTTCCCCGACGCCGCCGGGTGGCTGGCCCACGTCTCCAGCCACGGCACCCTCACCCAGCGGTTCCCCGTGTGGGAGGAGGCCGAGTACCCGGACGACGGCTCCCGCGTCGAGGTCTGGTTGGAACACCCCCTGGACCGGCCCCTCGACCACCTGGGCGGACTCCGGCCCCGAGACCGGGTCGTGGAGTGCGAGGCGCTCGGTCCCTTCACCTGGTTGGAGCCCGGCGACCGCACCAACCTGCCCGTCGAGGTGCGCTTCGGCGCCACCCGCGAGGCCGTCTCCTCGGTGACCGACGCCGGGTACTGGACGCGCCCGCTCGGGCTCACCGCCGACCCCGGCTCGGGACGGTGGCGTCTCACCGGGGTGTTCGTCCCCGACAGCGTGTGCGCGCTCCGGGTCACCTGCCACGACGCCGACGGCGCCGAGATCGCCGGGGCGGACCAGGACGGGCAGCACCCCGGCCGGCCCGCCACGCTTCCCGAACTGCCGGAGCTGCCCCCTGCCGTCACCGAGTTCCGGCTCACGCTGCTGCGGCGGGCGGCGACGACCCCGGTCGACATCGGGGCGGTCCGACGTGGGTGAGAAGGTCGATCGACAACCAACACCGTCCCGGCGAGGACGGGCGCGTTTCCGGAGGACGAGGTGGGACAGGTGAACAGCGCACCCCAGGAGAGCACCCCCGGCGTCGCCGGGACCCGGTTCGCCGGCCGCACGGCCGTCGTCACCGGCGCGGCCTCCGGTATCGGAGCCGCCACCGCGCGCCGTCTCGCCCAGGAGGGCGCCGCCGTCGCCCTCCTCGACGTCGACTCCCGGGTGCACGACGTCGCGACCGCCATCCGCGACGGTGGCGGGCGGGCGCTGGGCCTGCGGTGCGACGTCGCCGACGAGGACGCCTGGGACGACGCCGTGACCACAACCCGCCAGTCGTTCGGCCCGGTCGGCGTGCTGGTCAGCAACGCCTATACCGTCGACGTCCGGGCCGCCCACGAGATGAGCCGCCAGTCCTGGGACCAGCAGCTCGCCGTCAACCTCACGGGCACCTTCCTCGGGGTCCGGGCCTGCCTGGGAGACCTGCGCGCCCAGCGGGGCGCGGTGGTGCTCACCTCCTCGGTGCACGCCGTCGTCGGGCTGCCGGGGCGGCCGGCCTACGCCGCAACCAAGGGCGGGTTGACCTCGCTCGGGCGGCAACTCGCCGTCGAGTACGGACCCGAGGTCCGCGTGACCTGGGTCCTGCCCGGCCCCATCCTGACGGCGGCGTGGGACGAAGTGTCCGAAGAGGACAGGGCTCGCAGCGTCGAGCAGACCGTCACCCGCCGCTTCGGGACCCCGGAGGAGGTGGCCGCCGGTATCGCGTTCCTCGCGTCACCGGACGCCTCCTACGTCACCGGGACGGGACTGGTGGTCGACGGCGGGTGGACGGCCTTCAAGGCCTCCGCCTGAGGGCGGCGGCCCGAACACGGCGCCGGCACGACTGGAGGACGAGAAGGATGGCCGCCTACATCGGGCGCGGAGTGCACGGGAACACCGTCGAGCTGCTCGGCGTGCGGATCGTCTCCGGCGAACTCGCCGAGGGCGAGACGATCGACCTCGCCGGTCTCAGCGGCGAGCTGGACCTGAGCCTGACCGCCCTGCGGGAGGCGTTGAAGGTCCTGGCGGCCAAGGGCCTGGTGGACGCGAGACAACGTCGGGGCACCTTCGTGCGCCCCCGAGCCACCTGGAACCTCCTCGACGTCGACGTCATCCGCTGGCAGTTCGCCGCCGGGGCCGCCGCCGCCTTCCTCCAGGACCTCGCCGAGGTGCGCACCGTCGTCGAACCCGCCGCCGCCCGGTTCGCGGCGCTGCGGAGACGGGAGGAGGACCTCACCGCGCTCGACGAGGCCCTCCAGGCGATGGCCCGTGCCGTCGGCGGAGACCCCGCCGCCGCGGCCGCCGCCGACCTCGCCTGGCACCGGGCGCTCCTGGTCGCCACCCACAACGAGATGCTGATCCGGATGGAGATCTTCATCGAACCCGGCCTGTCCGAACGCGACCGGTTGGTCCACGGCGCCGCCGAGGACGATCCGGTGCCCAGCCACCAGGCCGTCGTCGACGCGATCCGGCTCGGCGACGCCGACGGAGCCGAACGGGCCATGCGGGACCTCCTGGAGAAGTCCGCGTCCGACCTGCGCCGGGTCACCGCCGGCCAGTTCGCCGACACCGGGCGCGACGGGCCCCTGCCCGGGGACACCGCCGAGGAACGCCCGACGACCGGAACCCGGGGCGCGGGGACCCCGTCCTCCCGGCACACCGACGACCACACGAAGGAGCTGTCGTGAAGATCACCCGGGTGGAGACGTTCCTCGTCGCGCCCCGCTGGCTGTTCTGCCGGGTGGAGACGGACGAAGGGATCGTCGGTTGGGGAGAACCGGTGGTGGAGGGGCGCGCCCACACCGTGCGCACCGCCGTCCACGAACTGGCCGAGCTGCTCGTGGGTGAGGACCCGCTGCGGATCGAGGACCACTGGCAGCGGATGACCAAGGGAGCCTTCTACCGGGGCGGCCCCGTGCTCTCCAGTGCCGTGGCCGGTCTCGACCAGGCCCTGTGGGACATCGCCGGCAAGGCCTTCGACGCTCCGGTCCACCAACTGCTCGGCGGCCCGGTCCGGGACCGCGTCCGCGTCTACGGCTGGGTGGGCGGTGACGAGCCCACGGAGATCGCGGAGGCCATCGCCGCCCAGGTCGAAGCCGGTCTGACCGCCGTGAAGATGAACGGCAGCGGCCGGATGAGCCGGGCCGGCACCGTAGCCGAGATCGACGGCGTCCTCGCCCGGCTGGCCGCCGCGCGGGAGGTCCTCGGCCCCCACCGCGACGTCGCCGTCGACTTCCACGGACGTTTCACCGCCGCCACCGCCCGGCGGGTGTTGCCGCTCCTCGCCGACGCCCACCCCATGTTCGTCGAGGAACCGGTCCTGCCGGAACACACCCACCTCCTCGGCGACCTCGTCCGGTCGAGCCCGGTCCCGATCGCCTGCGGCGAACGGCTGTACTCGCGGCACGAGTTCCTGCCCGCGCTCCAGGCGGGGATCGCCGTGGCGCAACCGGACCTCTCCCACGCCGGTGGTATCTCCGAGGTGCGGCGCATCGGATCGCTCGCCGAGGTCTACGACGTGCAACTGGCCCCGCACTGCCCGCTCGGTCCGATCGCGCTCGCCGCCAGCCTCCAGATCGCCTTCGCCACCCCGAACTTCCTCATCCAGGAGCAGAGCCTGGGCATCCACTACAACGTCGGCGCGGAACTCCTCGACTACGTGGTGGACCGGGAGATGTTCCGCTTCGTCGACGGCCACCTGCCCCGGCCCACCCGTCCCGGGCTCGGGGTGCTGGTGGACGAGGAGGCGGTACGACGGGCCGACGCCCTGGGCCACGACTGGCGATCCCCGACCTGGCGGCACGACGACGGCTCCTTCGCCGAATGGTGATCCCCCCGCCCGGCCGGGACGCTCCGGACGGGCCCGCACCACCAGCAGAGACAGGAGACGCACCATGAACCTTCTCGACCGCCTCGCCGAGGAACGCGTGGTGGCGATCGTGCGCGGTCGCGACCCCGAGGCCGCCTACCGGGCGGTCCGCATCCTGTGGGAGGAGGGCATCGACCTGGTCGAGGTGTCCCTCACCGGTGCCGACGCACTCGCGGTGGTCGAACGCCTCGCCCAGGCGCGTGCCGGCGACGCCGCGCTCGGAGCCGGCACCATCCTCTCCGAACAGGACGCCCGGCGGGCCCGGGACGCGGGAGCCACCTTCGCCGTCACCCCCGCCCTCGGGCCGGGCACGGCCACCGCGATCGAACTCGGCCTGCCCACCCTCGTCGGCGCGCTCACCCCCACCGAGGTGTACACCGCCGTCCAGGCCGGGGCCAGCGCGGTGAAGCTGTTCCCCGCCAACCACGGCGGCGGGCCCGACTACCTGAAGGCGTTGCGGGACCCCTTCCCCTCGGTGCCGTTCGTCCCGGTCGGCGGCGTCGACGTCGACGCCGCCCGCCGCTACCTGCGACTCGGCGCCCTCGCGGTGGGTGTGGGCTCCCCGCTGCTCGCCGGCGCCGCCGACGGGGCCGACCCGGCCGAGATGCGGACCCGCGCCCGGGAATTCCGGGTGCTGGCCCGCGAGCACGAGCAGGACGGGGAACGCGGATGACCGAGGTCATCACCCTCGGCGAGAGCATGGCCGCCCTCCGGGGCACCGGTCCGATGCGCCTCGGCGGCGACATGCGGCTCTCCGTGGCGGGCGCCGAGTCCAACGTCGCCATCGGGCTGTCCCGCCTCGGCCACGCCACCCGCTGGGTAGGTCGCGTCGGCGCCGACCAGCCCGGGGAACTCGTCACCCGAACACTGCGGGCGGAGGGCGTCGACGTCACCTCGGTCGTGGTCGACCCGGACGCCCCCACCGGGCTCATCCTCTTCGAACCCCGGATCGCCGACGTCGTCCGGGTGAACTACTACCGCAGCGGCTCGGCCGGGTCCCGCCTGAACCCCCGGGACCTCGTGCCCGCCCTGACCGGCGGGGCACGGCTGCTGCACGTCACCGGCATCACCTGCGCGTTGGGGCCGGAGCCGCTGGCGGCGGTCCGCCACGCCGTCGACCACGCCAGGGCGTCGGGGTGGACCGTCTCCCTCGACGTGAACTTCCGGTCCCGCCTCTGGTCCGCCGACGAGGCCACCAGGGTCCTGAGCCCACTGGCCGAACGGGCCGACGTGGTCATCGCCTCCGACGACGAGCTGCCCCTCGTCACCGGCGGAACGGGTGACACGGCCGAAGCCGCCCAACGGCTGCTCGACGCCGGGGTGTCCGAGGTCGTCGTCAAACTCGGAGCCGACGGTGCTCACCTGCACCACCGGGACGGGACGGAGCACGCCACGGCCGTCCGGGTGCCCGTCGTCGACACCGTGGGCGCGGGCGACGCGTTCAGCGCCGGCTACCTCTCGGCCCGCCTCGACGGGCTCGACTCCCCGGGACGGCTCCACCGGGCGGTGCTGCTCGGCGCCTTCGCCGTCGCCAGCGCCGGGGACTGGGAGGGACTGCCCACCCGGGCCGAACTGCCCCTGCTCGACCTCGCCCCCGGCAGCACCGTGCGGTGAGCCGCGCGGCCCCCGCCGCCTCGGCGGCGTCCTCCGCGTGACGGAGCGCCGCCGCACACCCGCGGGCGACGTCCGCCCGGTGCCGGGAGCGGGTGCCATCCGGTGCCCCAGGGCCACGCCGACGCCCCCGCGTCCAGTCCACCGACCCGGCGGGCACACCCCGAGGACGCTCCGCCCGGACCGCCGCCGATGACGGCCCTCCCCAGCTCGGGGGCGCCGGCTCCCAGCGCCCAGCCGTTCGGACGACCCGGGACCGGCTGGACGGGCGCCGTCCGGCCCGCTGTGGTTTCGTCTGGTCGTGGGAGGGGCCTGGTCCGGTCGCCCGGCCACACCGGCGGTCACGGTCAGCGAGAATCGGACCCGGCGGGCGCCGGGTACCGGCGGCACCGACGGGACGAAGCAGACGGCAGCGAGGCTGAAGGCAGGTGTCGGAGGATGGCCGTGCGGGACGTGGTGGCCGGGGAACGTTCGCGTCGTGACGTGACGGTCTGGGGCAGGGAGGCCGTCGAACCCGAACTGAGGGCAGCGGTCGACACCCTGCCCGAGTCCCTTGGACGGGTGGCGGGCTTCCACTTCGGCTGGTCCGATGAACAGGGCAGGCCCACCCGAGCCGGCGCGGGCAAGTCGGTGCGGTCCGCGCTCACCCTGCTGTGTTCGGAAGCGGTCGGTGGCACCGTGGCCGAGGCCACCACTGCGGCCACCTCCGTGGAACTCGTCCACAACTTCTCGCTGCTGCACGACGACGTCATGGACGGCGACGCGGTGCGGCGGCACCGCCCGGCCGCCTGGCGCGTGTTCGGCGTCAACCTCGCGATCCTCACCGGAGACGCGCTGCTCACCCTGGCACTGGACCTCCTCACCGTCAGCGACCGACCAGAGGCGCGCCAGGGCAGCCGCCTGCTCGGTGCCGCCGTCCGCGAACTCGTGCACGGGCAGAGCCTCGACCTCGACTTCGAACACCGCCGCACCGTCGAGCTCGACCAGTGCGTGCGCATGTCCGAGGGCAAGACCGCCGCGCTCCTCGGCGCCGCCAGCGGACTTGGAGCGCTCTTCGGCGGTGGCGACCAGGACCAGGTGGATCGGCTCCGCCTCTTCGGCGAACGGGTCGGCCTCGCGTTCCAGTTCGCCGACGACCTGCTCGGTATCTGGGGCGACCCCGAGGTCACCGGCAAACCCGTGCACTCCGACCTGCGTAGCCGCAAGAAGTCGCTGCCGGTCGCCGCGGCACTCACCTCCGCCACCCCGGCCGGCCACGAACTGGCCGCGTTGTACGGGCGGCCGGGGGAACTCACCGACAGCGAGGTGGTGCGGGCCGCTGAGCTCGTCGAACTCGCCGGGGGACGCGAGCACTGCCAGGAACGGATCGACGCGCTCCTCACGGAGGGACTGGACCACCTCGACGACGCCGCCGTCGACGCCACGGCGGCGCGCGACCTCGCCCGGCTCGCCCGCCTGCTCGCCCGCCGCGACCACTGACC
>NZ_AGVX02000061.1 GCF_000239155.1 Actinoalloteichus spitiensis RMV-1378 | reverse complement strand
GGTGAAGTGGCGGGCCATCGCCGTCCGCGCTGCCTGCGGGTCGCCGGCCTCGATCGCGTCGACGACCTCGTAGTGGACGTGGTCGGTCTCCCAGCCGTCCCGGCCGGCGCGGCGCTCGGCCGCCAACGCGGCGGCCCGCCGTCCGGTCAGCTCGTCCCGCAGCACGTAGCCGATGCCGTCGTGGAGGAAGTCGAACATCGGGTTGTCGACGATCCTGAACAGCCGGTGGTGGAAGGTGAAGTCCGCGTCGGTGGCCGCCTCGACCCGCCCGGCCCGCGAGGCCTCCACCATCGTGTCGACGTCGGCGCGCAGTGCCCGCACGTCCTCGGGGGAGGCGAGGGTGGCGGCCTCGGCGGCGACGGAGAGTTCGAGGAGTTCCCTGGCCCGTTCGAACTGCGGTCCGCTGATGTGCCCGAGCCGCATGGCGAGGCTGAAGTACAGCCGCATGAAGTTGGCGTCGGGCACCTCCAGGTAGGTGCCCCGGCCCTGGGTGCGGTGCAGGAAGCCCAACATCTCCAGGCTGGAGAGCTGTTCGCGCAGGGTCGCCCTGCTCATGGCCAGCCGGGCACCCAGCTCCCGCTCCGGAGGCAGCCGGAGCCGCCCGGTGTGCTCCTCGGGGGTCGCGGCCTGGCGCAACGCGTCCACGAGGGTGATGAGGTGCGGCTCCACCCCGGCCTCCCCACATTGGTCTGACCAAATCTCGGTCGAGACGCTAGGCAGCGCGCCCCGCCGGTGTCAAGGCTTGGTCTGACCAATGTCAGGTGCGCGTGGCTCGCCTCACACCGCGACCGACCGGGGATCGACAGCCCTCCGTGCCCGGGCCGCCACCGCCGGTCGCCACCCGGCGCCCACGCCTCACCCCACCGCGTGATCAGGGGTTTTCCTGCGTACGATCCGGATCTGTCCGCACGCCGGGCGTCCGTCCCGAGCGGGCCGACCGGCCGCGACCACCCCGGCCGCCGAAGACGGCCGGGCACGACCACGGAGGGAGCCCGCCGTGCCCGTCTCGGCCGAGTTCGTCGCCGGCCTGCCCAAGGCCGAACTGCACGTCCACATCGAGGGGACCCTCGAACCCGAGCTCAAGTTCGAGCTGGCCGAGCGCAACGGGCTCGAACTGCCCTTCGCCGACGTCGACGAACTCCGGGCCAGCTACCGGTTCCACGACCTCCCGTCCTTCCTCGGCGTCTACTACGACGGGATGCGGGTGCTGCTGACCGAACGGGACTTCCGCGACCTCGCCTACGCCTACCTGCGACGGGCGGCCGACCAGAACGTCCGCCACGCCGAGATCTTCTTCGACCCGCAGGCCCACACCTCGCGGGGCGTGCCCTTCCCGACCGTGGTGCGGGGGCTGCGGCAGGGCGTTGTCGACGCCCAGCGTGACCTCGGTGTGCACGCCGAGCTGATCCTCTGCTTCCTGCGGGACTTCTCCGCCGAGTACGCGATGGCGACGCTGATGGAGTCGCTGCCCTACAAGGACTGGATCGTGGGCGTCGGCCTCGACTCCGACGAGAAGGGCAACCCGCCGGAGAAGTTCGCCGCCGTGTTCGCCAGGGCCAGGGCCGAGGGCTACCTGCTGACCATGCACTGCGACATCGACCAGGAGAACACCACCGAACACCTCCGCCAGGTGCTGGAGGTCATCGGGGTCGACCGCATCGACCACGGCCTGAACATCCTGGAGGACGAGGCGCTGGTCGAGGAGGTGCTGCGCCGGGGCATCGGCCTGACCGCCTGCCCGATCTCCAACGGCGTCGTCACCGCCAGCATGAAGGCGCCGGAGATCCGCGCCCTGCTCGACCGGGGGGTTCCCGTCTCGGTCAACTCCGACGACCCCGCCTACTTCGGCGGCTACGTCAGCGAGAACCTGGTCGCCCTCGCCGGGGAGCTGGACCTCGACGAGGCGGACCTGGTGGCCCTCCAGCGCAACGCCTTCACCATCTCCTGGCTGGCGGCCGGTCGGCGGGACGCCTTCCTCGACGAGCTCGACGCCTACGCCAGGGAGCACGGCGCCGCCTGACCCCGCCGCGTCCCGTGGTCACTCGACCGGGCGAGGGGGCGCGTGCCCGGTCGCCGGGGCCGGGGTGCCGGGTTAGCGTCCCCGGGGTGGCGGGTCCCGTGTCGTCCGGACTTGGTGAGGTCCCCCTGCTGGGGGAGCTCGCCGTCGCCCTCCTGCTCTCCAGCCTCATCGGACTCGAACGGGAGGTCCGGGCCAAGAGCGCCGGCCTGCGCACGCACAGCCTCGTCGGCCTGGGCACCGCGCTGTTCATGATCGTCTCGCAGCACGGGTTCACCTCGGTCCTCGGTGACGACGTCATGCTCGACCCGTCCCGGGTGGCAGCCCAGATCCTCACCGGAATCGGGTTCATCGGCGGTGGGCTCATCTTCGTCCGCCGGGACGCCGTGCAGGGCCTGACCACCGCCGCATCGGTGTGGGTGACAGCCGCCGTCGGCATGGCCAGTGGTGGCGGCCTGTTCGTCCTCGCCGTCGCCACCACCGCCGCCCACTTCCTGGTGGTGGCCGGCTTCCCGTGGCTGAGACGGCACCTGCGGGGTTCGTGGCGGCAGCCCAGCAGCGTCCGCATCGGCTACCTGGAGGGCCGGGGTGTGCTGCGCGGCGTACTCTCCGCCTGCACCAGCCGGGGATGGACGGTGCTGGACCTGCACGTGGAGTACGAGGACCGCGCGGAGGACCACCGGACCGTCGTGGTGGTCGTCGAACTGCGGGGGCGGGGGTCGCTCGAGGAGCTGGTGCGGGAACTGAGCGGTCTGCCCGGCGTCCTGCACGTCGCCGGGGGCGCCGATGCCGCTCCCCGGCTGTGACCCGGTGGCCTGTTCCGGGTGTGGAACGGGCCGGGAGGGGTGCCCCTCCCGGCCCGCGTCCTGCTGGTTCAGCGGAGCCGGTAGGCGCCTTCGATCGTCTCGGTGACGGAGTTGCCGTCCTCGTCGGTGGCGGTGGCGCGCAGCCAGACCAGGTCGCCTGGCTCCCCGGCACCGGGCAGGACCAGCGTCCAGCCCTCGCCGTCCCGGTCGACCTCGGCGGGCACCCACGTCTCGCCCTCGTCGAAGGAGACGTCGACGCCCAGATCGACCACAGGGGATTCCTGGGCGCCGGTCTGGTGGACGACCGTGGCCGTTCCGGCGAGCGGTTCGCCGGCAGGGGTGTCGTTGGTCAACCCGAGGGGGAGGTCGTAGCGGATGTCGAGCAGGGGGAGCACCTCGTCGGCCCCGGTGGAGTGGAACCGCCACTGGCCGTGGACCCTGCCGGGAGCGGCCCAGATCTCGCTGGTCCGTTCGGCGTCCACGGCCAGGTCGTACCAGCCAGGTCCGGGTGGGACCTCCAGGTCGGCCAGTCCGGGGGTGTCGGCCTCGGCCACGACCTCGCCGTCCCGGCTCAGCACCATCCGACCGATGTCGTCGGCGTACCGCAGGTCGACCAAGTTGGCGTGGCGGGGATCGTTGTCGCCGAACATGGACAACTGGAATCGCAGCAGGTCGTCCTCCCGCACGGCGGGGGGCCGCCACCCCCGCTCCTTCCAGTCGACCAGGGCCTGGTCGGGCAGCGCCGGGCCGATCGGACCCCGGTACCAGGTCTCGGTCCGCTCGTCACCCGCCTCCAGCAGGGTCTGCGGGGACACCAGCGTGCCGACACCCTGCCCACCCTCGCCAGGGAACGAGATCTCCGTCGACCACTCCAGGCCGGGGGACAGGTACTCGGTGCGGACCTGCGGGATCACCGTCGATACCCACTGGTGGGTCACGTACGTGCCGTCCCGCCAGACCATCCGGGTCAGGCTCGTGATCCCGGTCTCGGCCAGGGGATTGTGGTAAGTGCTCTCGACCCTGGCCAGCGCGGAGTCGCGTACCACGCGACGCCCCGGGGGCGGGAAACCACCCTCGTGGGGTTCCAGCAGGAAGTAGGCGTAGGGGCTGAACTCGCGGCCCTCGATGACCGCGTCCACGGTTCCCTCGCGTGCGAGGAGATCCGCGAGTCGACGCCCGGAAAGGAGATCGACCTCGACGTACGGCAGCGCGATCTCCTCCTGGACCCAGATGCCCGAGAGCAGAACCTCAGCACCTCGGTCGATCAGCGCTTGCGCGAACGGCACGACCTCGTCCGGCTCCAGCTCCGCCTCCGGCCCCAGGAAGGGAATGCTGCCCGTCAGGTCAGGGATCTCCGTGACCGGGGCGGAGGTGACGTCGACCAGAGGCCCCGAGACCGTCCCCTGCGGGCCGTCCAGCCTCTCCCAAACCTCGATGTCCAGGTCATGGCCGGGTATGTCGACATGAGCCAATGGGGCTGTCCATGTCCCCCCGTCCACGAACCGGAACCCGTCGACCTCGGTAGCGGCATCGATGACGAAGGTCCGAGACGGCGGAGAACCCGATACGACCCGGGCGTAGTTCTCGAGTTCGTACCCGTCAGTGGCCACATGGCGACGAGCGCCCTCCTCCTCGGGCACCAGTTCGACCGGTCTCCGGCTCTCCCACGAGATCGTGAGGTGGGTGTCCTCGGTCAGCTCGATCTCGTCGACGGCGTAGGTCGCTTCCAGCTCGCCGCTCGGGAGGTGGTCGTGGACGGTGGTGACGACGCGGTACCGTCCCGGCACGGGCCGGAGGCTGGTTCGAACATCGAAAGTGTGGGCCTCGTCAACGTCACCGGTCTCGGTGTTCTGCACGACCAGTGACATGGTCAGGTTAGCGGTCGTGAGTTCGTCGGGGACCGACACCGACAGTTCGTGCCGTTCCTGGTCGACCATCGCTGAGACCGGGGTCACGAGTCGGGCCCCGTCGGTGGTGGCGGTGAGCCGACCGGTGATGGTGCTGACCCGTTCGGCCGTGGGCCGGAGGACCAGCGTGGCCGTCGCCGTTCCACCAGAGGGCACCGTCACCTCGTCCGTGGCCAGTTCCAGCAGGCCGTCGGGTGCGGGGGTGCCGTCGTCCTGGCTGACGGTGAGGTCCAGGTCCAGGGTGAGCCCGGTGTCGGTGGGGTTGGTGTAGGTGATCGTGCGTTCCACCGGTTCCCCGTCGTGGGGCCACTCGTGGAATCCGAAGCCGAGGGTGGCGGGTTCGGCGCGGGGCCCCTGCTCCAGGGCGCGGGCGATGTCGAGGCGGCCGGCTCCTTGTCCGTGGACGTCGATCCCGGGGAGGGGTTCGGCGCTGCCGGTGAGCAGTGCCTTGATCTGTTGGCCGTCGAGGTCGGGGTTGGCCTGGAGTGCCAGGGCGGCGGCGCCGGCGACGTGCGGGGCGGCCATCGACGTGCCGGACAGGGACGCGTGGTGTTCGTCGACCGCGTAGTGCTCCAGGGTGCCCGCCGCGCGGGCGGCCACGATGTCGGACCCGGGGGCGGCGATCTCGGGTTTCAGCCCGAAGTTCCAGGGCACCGGGCCTTGGCTGGAGAAGTCGCTGCGTTCGTCCTGTTTGGTGGTGCTGCCCACGGTCAGGGCGCTCTCGGCCACCCCCGGCGAACCGATCGTGGCCGGCCCGTAGCTGTTGCCGGCGGAGATCACGAACAGCGCCCCCGTGGCGGCGGAGAGTTCCTCGACCGCCTCCACGAGGGGGTCGCCCTCGGGGAACGCCTCGGCACCGAGGCTGAGGTTGAGGATGTCCGCGCCCTGCTCGACTGCCCATTCCGCTCCGGCGATGATGTCGGTGGTCCAGCCCTGGCCCTGGTCGTCGAGGACCTTGGCGACCACCAGGTCCGCGTCCGGGGCGACGCCGGCGTAGCGGCCGTTGGAGGCTGCTCCGGTGCCGGCGATCGTGGCGGCCACGTGCGTGCCGTGCCCGCTGCGGTCCTGGACGTCCTCGGCGTCGGAGAAGTTCTCGGCGGCGACGACCCGGCCTTCGAGGTCGGGGTGTTCGGTGTCGTAGCCGGTGTCGAGGACGGCGATGGTGACGCCGTCTCCGGTGTGGCCGGCGTCCCAGGCCTCGCCGGCGCCGACGAGGTCCCGGCTCTGGTCGAGGGTGGCGCGCACCCGCCCGTCCAGCAGGACCCGGGTGTCGTCCTGGGCGCTGAGCACGCTGGGACCCTCACCGCCTTCGAGGTCCTGCCAGAAGGTGGTCAGGTCCTCGTGGGCGATGTCCAGGCCGCGTAATCCCAGGTCGGGGAAGGACTGCGTGTGCTCGGCGACCTCGGGTGCGGCGAACGCGCGTGGGCCGTCGGCGGGTTCGTCGACGATCACCCGGAGGCTGTCCCGGCGGTCGTCGGTCAGGCCCTGGTCGACGAGTCCGGTGAGGTCGAAGAACCGTTCGTCCAGTCGCCCGGAGATCACGGCGCGGCGGGCGTCCTCGGGGATGACGACGAGTCGTCCCTGGCGGGTTTCCTGGTGGTAGCCGGTGCCGCGCCGCTCGGGTGGGGAGGTGAACCCGGCGAGTACCAGCCCGTCGGGGCCCTGCCGGAGCAGGACGGTGTCCCCGGTGATCAGGGTGATGCTCAACGGCGCGCCGTCGGCGTGTGACGTCACGGGTGTGGTCGGGGGTGGTGGGTCGGTCTCGTGCGCGCCGGCTGCCGCGGGGGTGGTGAGCAGCAGCGCGGCGAGGAGACCGGCGCCGAGCCGAACACGGGGTGTTCGCACCTGGTGTCCTTCCGTTCGGTGGGCCGGCCGGTGTTCACCGGCCGGCCGGGCTCATCACGAGCCCTTCACACCGAACACACCGCGACCAGGGCAGCGGGTTGAGTGCTCCGAGCAATGATTCGATCACGGCGGGTGCTGGGTCATCGCCGGAGCTGGCTGGTGATGGTGCTGTCGGTGATCGACGTGTCCGCTGCCAGCAGGAAGGCCTTCGACAGGATCACCGCCAGCGTGCGGTCCCCGTCGAAGGGCAGGAACACCGATCCGCCGCTCTCGTCCCGCCGGGTGGGCACGATGCACAGGTACTCGTCGTTGGGCTCCATGAGGATGTTCGCGGACCCGAGGTGGATCCGGTAGCTCCGCAGGTCACCGCGCACCCGCAGGAACCGGCCGTCCAGGGAGCACCGGTCGGCGATCGCCAGTCGGGGGACCACCCGGGACAACAGGTCCCGCCGGGTCAGCGCCGTCGCGGAGAGCTCCCCGAAACCGTAGGAGTGCCAGTACTCCTGGTACCGGCCCGCCGGGCCGCCGTCCGACCAGGTCGGATCGGCGCCCACGCTCGCCACCCCGACGAAGAGGTCCACGTCCCGCAGCACCTCGCTGAGCACCAGCGGCGGCACCTCCGCCAACGGCACCGGCGGCGTCGGCTCCTGGTCGGGGCCCACCCACTGCGAGTACGGCCCACCGCAGGCGTGTTGGCTGTTCCTGGGCGCGTCCAGCGGGTAGAAGCGCACCTGGTCGGTGGCGAGGTGGAGGAACGTGCCGCTCTCGGTGGTGTCGGTGCCGTAGTCCTCGCCGACGCCCTCCACCCAGAACTCCGCGCGCAGCCCCCACTCGGGCAGCTCCCGGCAGGGTGCCTCGCAGGAGTCGTCGACCATGAGCCGCAGCTGGTTCCGCCAGCCCCGCACGGTGGCCAGCGAGTGGAACTGGTGCTGGCGGAGGATGTGGGCGGCGAACCGGTTCGAGTAGACGCCGGTGGCGCGTTCGGCGTCGGTGAGCGGGTACACCTCCCGGTGCGCCTGCTTGAACGGCTGGGTCACCCGGCGGTCCTCCAGCCACCGCCGCCAGGCCAGCACCCGCTCGACCTCGTCCTCGACCGGGTGCCACAACCGCACCTCGGCGGCCGGCTCCGCCGGCACCTCCGCACCGTCCACGTCCACCAGTCGGCCGTCGAACCAGCAGGCCGAGGTACCGCCCACCCACCACACCAGCCGGCGGGCCAGGACCCCGACGAGGGGGTGGTCGAGGTAGCGGTCCCGCCACCCCTCGTACCGCCAGCTCCGGCGGCTCAGCATGAGCCGGTCGAGCCGGTCCCGCTGGGCGGTGAGCATCTTCGTGACGTCCTTGACCGTGCCCCGGAGCCGGGCGACGTCCTCGGGGTGGTCGGCGCGGACCTGGGCCGGGACGGACCTGACCGGCCGGCCCGTGGCGCTGGTCCAGCTGAGGGTGGCCGAGTTGGTCCCGACCAGCAGCCGGGCGGTGGCGCCGCCGTCGAACCGCTCCTCCAGGGTGCCGACCTCGGTCATGCCGAAGGTGGGTACGCCGAGCTCCTCGATCTCGTCCCTGCTGATCCCCAGGGCCTCGGCGCGGCGGGCCAGGCCCTTGTCGATCTCCTTCAACGTCCCCTTGTAGGTCACCCGTGAGCTGAGCCTGGCGAGTTCTCCGACGGCGGCGACGCCGTCGAGTGCGGACAGGGCGTAGGCGGCGGAGTTGGCGAGCCGGGGTGAGCGGGGACCGACACCCGGGGCCTTGCGCAGGGCGGTCTCCACCATCCCGCCGAGGACGCGTTCCAGGCCCTCGGCGGGCGGGCACAGGGTCGCCAGCCAGCACAACCCGCGCAGCGCGGTGACGTTGTGCGGGTCGAGCAGGGAACCCACGTCCTGGGAGTACCAGGTGGAGGGTCGCAACGGCAGGGTGCGCGCCCGGCCCACCCGCGAACCCCAGGCCACGAACAGGGCGGGGAACCGTTCGGCGCCCGGCCTGGACAGCAGCTCGCGCGCCATGCGCTTCCAGGCCGCCGTCGGTTTGGCGGTGGTCGCCGTCAGCGCGTGCGCCACGAGGGCGCGCAGCGCGTCCCGCTCGGGCTCGGGCAGCGCGTCGATGTCGGAGGTCGCCGCCTCACTCCACGCCTCGCCGACGTTGAGCAGCGGCCATCGGCCCTCCTCCGGGAGGACGGGGACGTCCCGAGGGCCGTAGGCGTCGAGCCGGTGACGGCGGAGCAGCGCCACGAGCTCAGGACGGCGAGCCGCCCCCGCCCGCCGCAACACAGGGAGCGCGGCGAAGGGCAGTGCCAGGGAGAAGCAGCCGCCGAGCCAGTCCAGCAGCAGGTCCTCGTCGAGCCAGGAGCCGCCGACGCCCTCGATCAGCAGGTTGTCCCGCAGCAGGTGGAGGTACAGGGCGTCGTCGGTGGTGGACGGCATGACCTCGAGACGGCGCAGCACCTCGGCGAAGAGGTGGGCGGCCAACGCGGTGTCGTGGTCGACGACGATCCTGGTCACGCCTCGGGAGACGGCGCCCGCGTCGAGCACGCGGGCGCTGGGGAACCGCTCCAGCACGGTGAGGGCCGCGTGGGCCGCCTCGTCCCGCTGCTCGGGCCATCCGGCGACGGCCTGCCGGACGTGCCGCAGGACGGTGACCAACAGGCGGACGGTCCGGAGCCGGTCCCGTTCGCGGGTGCCGGGGGCGTCCTCCGCCATGAGTTCGCCGAGGTGGCCGTGGAGGGCGTCCATCTCCTCGGGCGAGAGCGCCGCCACCCGGGGGACCAGCGGATCGTCCACCCACCGGTAGTGGGTCGAGGGGTCCCGGGCCAGGTCGACCAGCCCCGGTGGTGGTGTGGTCGTCGACATTTCAGCCCCCCACCAGTGCGACGAGGCGGAGGAAGGTCACCTCGGTGTGGACGGTGAGGTCGACCTCCTCGTCGAGGTCGACCAGCTGGCGGTCCCCGACCAGGACGACGAACCCGTTGCGGGTGAACGCCTTCTCCGCCAGGTCCGCCTGCTCCTCCCAGTCCACCCTTCCCTGCCCGGCGGGAGAGCCGTTGAGCGCGCGTTCCCGGGCGGTGGGACGCACCAGGCCGCGGAACTCGCCGCCGGAGGCGTGGTACTCGCCGACCTCCTGGTAGACCCGTCGCCGGATGAGTTCCCGGACGGTGACGCGTTCCGCGAGGAACTCCAACGTCCAGGTGGACGGGGCGGCGCCTCCGGTGCTCTCGTCCACGATCGTGACCGCTGCCATGGCGCGGACGGTAACGGCGGTGGCCGACAACCGCGTTCCGCTGGTCGAGGACGGCGGATCAGCGGCGCGCGCATCGTCCCCTGTCGTCGGATCAGGTGAGAATCCGGGTTTCGACGAGCGGCCCGGCCGCACCGGTTGCTATGACTGCGGTGATCACCCACGCACTCCCCGTGAGATCCACTGGTGGCGTGACACCAGGCGGCGCCGGGGGGGCGCCGACCCCGACGGTCGCGGCTCCCCGGCGCTTTCACCGTGCGTCGCGGCTTCCCCAGCGACGCGACGGCGGCACACCGATACCGGTCGGCGTGGGCCGGCCGGGCCTGCCCGGAAGGGGTATCACCGATGTCGTCAGCGAAACGTCCCCCGGTCCTGCTCGGACTCCTCACCGTGGGAGTCCTCGCCGCCTCGGGATGCGGCGGTTCGGAGGAGGCGAGAAACGAACTGCGGCTACCGGACTCGCCCTCGGCGGCCGGTTCCTCCCCTGCCGAGGACGACGGCGGGGCCACCGCCTCGGCCGTGCTGGTGGACGCCGCCGGCAACGACGTGGGAACGGTGCGCCTGCGCGAGGTCGCGGGCGGGGTGGAGATCGTCGCCTCCGTGTCCGACCTGGAACCCGGTTTCCACGGTTTCCACGTGCACCAGACCGGCCGGTGCGAGCCGGACAGCCAGAGCCCCAGCGACCCGGACAAGGTCGGCGACTTCCTCACCGCCGGCGGCCACCTCGGCAGCGGGGACGACCAGCACCACCCGGGCCACGGGGGCGACCTCACCAGCCTCTTCGCCACCGAGGACGGCGTCGCCGAACTCACCACCACCACCGACCGGTTCACCATCGCCGACCTACTGGACGAGGACGGCTCCGCCTTCATCGTCCACGCTGGGCCGGACAACTTCGGCAACATCCCCGAGCGCTACGCGCCGGAGGGCCCGGACGCCGACACCCTGGCCACCGGCGACGCCGGCGACCGGGTCGCCTGCGGGGTCGTCAAGGGCTGAGCGACGGGCCGGGCGGCGCCGCCCCGGTTCCACGGGGGACGCACCGCCCGGCCCATCCGCGTCAACGGAACAGGTCGACGTTGTCGCGCACCCACGTCGAGAACGGCGTTCCCGGTCGACCCAGGACCTCCTCCACGGTGGTGGTGGCCTCGGCGGGTGTGTCGACCAGTTCCAGTAGGCCGTCGACGAACCACTCGGCGTACTCGCCCATCTCGGTCAACTCCGCGATGGCCTCCTCCCGCGTGAGCTCCACCAGCCGCAGCTCCCGGCCGAGGGTTTCCCCGATGAGCCGTGCCTGCCGTTCCCGGGTGAGGGTCTCCGGTCCGGTCAGCGAGTAGGACCGGCCGGCGTGCCCGTCGTGGAGCAACGCCGTCGCCGCGACGGCGGCCACGTCCTCCAGGGCGATGGGGGCGCTCGCCGCCCGGAACGCGACGTCGCGCACCGTCCCGGTCTCGCGGATCGTGTCGGCCCAGATGCTGATGTTGGACATGAAGTCGCCGGGCATGAGGTGGGTCCACTCCGCTCCGGACCTCTCCACCGCCTCGGCCACGGCGTACCACCAGGAACCCTCCTCCCCGGAGAGGTCCACGATCCGCTCGACCCCGGCCTCCCGGGCGAGCCCCACCACCTCCTCGGCCGTGTGGGGTGTTGGGGCGAGGTAGAGCGCGTCGACGCCCTTCAGCGCGGGCCCGATCGAGGCCGGGCGTCCCACGTAGCCGCGGAACACCTCCACGGAGGCGGGCAACGCCGCCCTGACCGGGTCGACGGTGAGGGCGCGGACGTCGGCGGCTCCCGCGGCCAGCAGCGCGTCCACCACCAGTCGTCCGATGTTGCCGGTCGCTCCGGTCACGAGAATGGTCATGCGTGGTCCTCCAAGGTGACGGTGTGTCCGATACGGGTGAGGGGGCACGGGAGTGGGACGCGGGGCAGCGGCGGGAGCGGTCAGCCGGAGGTGGTCAGTCGCCGGGCGTCGTCGAACCCGGCCGCCAGCTCCGGTGCGGTCGGTTCGGGGGCGGCGATGCGGAGGGCCCGCACGAGGTCCCGGTACAACTCGTCCGAGGCCAGCAACTCCTCGTGGCTGCCCCGGGCCCGCACCGCTCCGTCCTCCATCACGACGATGAGGTCGGCGTCGATCACGGTGGACAGCCGGTGGGCGATCGTCACCACGGCCGCCTCCCCGGCCCGTTCCCGCACGCAGTCGTGCACCGCGGCCTCGGTCAGGCCGTCGATCTGCGCGGTGGCCTCGTCGAGCAGGAGCACGTCCGGGGTGCGCACCAGCGCCCGGGCCAGCGCGATCCGCTGGCGTTCGCCACCGGACACGATGGTCGAGGCCAACGGGGTGTCGAGGCCCTCGGGCATCTCCGCGACCCGTTCGGCCATGCGGACCTTCCGCAGGGCCGCCCACAGCTCGTCCTCCGAGGCGTCCGGGTAGGTGAACGTCAGGTTGTCCCGCACCGTGCCCGGCACCACCGGCGTCTCCTGCTCGACGTAGGCGAAGCGGGCGCGCACCTCCTCGTGGCTGAACTCGCGGTAGGGGCGCCCATCGAGCCGCAGCTCACCCGATTCGGGTTCCAGGAACCGCAGCAGCAGGGAGAACAGCGTCGTCTTGCCCGCGCCACTCGGGCCGACGATCGCGGTGTGGCCGCGCCGGGGGATCACCAGGTCCACACCGGACACCGCGGGTTCGGCGCCGGGCGCGTAGCGGGCGGTGACCGCCACCAGCCCTACCACCGGGGTTTCTGCGTTCCCGGACGGGTAGGGCGCCGGGGTGTCACTGGTGGTGGTCATCGGGGCGGGGTGGTCCGCCGGCGCCCGCTCGGGCTCCTCCGGTTCGAGGCGCTGGGTCTCCTGGATGCGTCCGGCGGCGGCGAGTCCGGCCTGGAGGGCGGTGACGTTCTGGCTCAGGGTCATGATCGGGTCCATCAGGCCGAACGCGTAGAGCAGGAACGCGATCAGGCTGGATACCGCGAGGACGCCGTCAGCGATTCGCCACGCCCCCACGCCCAACACGAGGATGATCGCCAGCTGGATCCCAGACCAGGCCACCGTCCAGGCGACGGCCTCCTGGCGGACGGCCCGCACGCTGAACCGTGCCGCTTCGGTGGCCTCGCGCACGATCTGGTCGGCCTGCCGTCGTTCGGCCCGGCTGGCCTTCACGGTGCGGATCGCGCGGAGGCCCTCGGTGAGGGCGCCGCCGAGTCTGCCCACCCGTTCCTGTGCCTGTTCGTGCGCCTTGGCGATCGGGGGCATCAGGACCGCGAAGGCCACCGCGACCACGGCGACCGCCAGCACCGTCAACCCCAGCAGCACCAGGTCCAGCACCGCCATCAGCACGAGGGTGCCGACGAGGGTGACCACGCCGTTGATCAGCCCGACCACCGAGGACGCCGCCGCCTCCCGCAGCAGCAGGGTGTCCGAGGTCACGCGGGTGGTGAGCTCGCCGGCGGGGCGGCCACCGAGACTGGTGATCCGGGCGCCGAAGAACCGGCGCACCATCGACTCCCGCGCGGAGAGCACGACGCGTTCGCCGATGGTGCCCAACAGGATCCACTGCCACAGCGAGACGACCGCGCCGACGACCAGCAGGACCAGCAGGGCGATCACCGGAGCGGTCAGCGACATCCCCTCGCCCAGGGCGTCGAGGATCCACTTGGTGACCATCGGGGTGGCCAGTCCCAACCCGGAGGCCAGGAGTGCGAGGGCGAGGCCGCCCAGCAGGCCGCGCCAGTGCGGTCGGGCGAAGGACCACAGCAGGCGCAGGCGGGGGGCACCGGTGGTCGAGGAGGAGCGATCCGGAACGGACAGCACAGACATGTCCAGTAGTGGAACACGAATGTTCCGTTTTGGGCAAACGAGTTCCGTTATGCTCCGGCTGGGGGCCGAGTACGGTACGTCGCATGACCGAGGCGGGAGATCAGGTGGTCGAGACCGGAGTGCGTACGCGCACGCGTCAGGCGATCCTCGACGCCGCCGTCGTCGTCCTCAGCCGTGACTCCTCGGCCTCCCTCTCCGAAGTGGCCAGGGAAGCCGGGGTGGGCCGCACCACCCTGCACCGCTACTTCCCCGAACGCTCCGACCTGGTCCAAGCGATCGGGACCTTCACCCTGGAACGGATCGCCGTCGCCACCGACCGCGCCAAACTGGACGTCGGTCCGGCCCGTGAGGCGGTCGTGCGGCTCTGCCGGGAGTACTTCGAGCTCCTGGGGGACGTGCTGTCGTTGGTCTTCACCGATCCGCAGTTCAGCTCCGGGCTCGACTGGCACGAGGAGAGCGAGTCCGACCTCGCCCTGTTGGCCCTGGTGCGGCGGGGCCACCAGGACGGGTCGATCGACCGGGGGCTCACCCCGGAATGGGTGCAGCAGGCGCTGTGGGCCCTGCTGTACGCGGCCTGGGCCTTCGTGCGGGAGTGCGGGGTCTCCCGGCACGAGGCCCTCGGACAGTGCCTGCGCTCGTTGGAGCGCATGCTCCACCCCGGGGACCAGGCGACCGGCTGAGGCGCGGCCTGCCGGCAGGAGCTGATGCCCCCGCCATCGCGATCTCCCCGGAGCGCCCGGGTAGGTGGCGTGCGCTCCCCGCTCCCCCGTTCGGGGGAGCGACACGTCCGGTGACTCCGCGGTATCCCGGGTATCGAAACCCGGTGCCACGGTCGGTGCAAAAAGTTGCACCGCTCGAGTGGGTCGACCACCGCGAACGTGGAGCGGGGCGACCGCAGGTTGCCGCTACCCGTGGCAGGTCGTCGACTTCGGCACGGCCGTTCGTCCGTGCCGCCCGGTGCGGTCCCGGCTCCCGGCGCAGCCTTCCCAAGGCCGCCTGTCTCCTGTTAGCTTCACCACATAACTGAAAATCCTTGCAGTGCCTCGGGTGCCGTGCACCGAGGAACCGCCCGGTCCGGCAGGGCAACCCGCCGCCCCCAAGGAGGAACCGGTGAGAGTTCGCAACGTCGCGACGATCGCCACGGCCGTGCTGGCCAGCATGGTCGCCTCGTCCATCCCGGTCCTGGCCTCCGACGCCCCGGCCAGCACCGAACCGACCACCACCCCCACGACTCCCGCTCGGACCACCGCCCACGCCAACGGCGACACCCTCGTCCACCTCTTCCAGTGGCGGTGGGACTCGGTCGCCCGGGAGTGCGAGGACGTCCTCGGCCCGGCGGGCTTCGGCGGCGTACAGGTCTCCCCTCCCCAGGAACACGTCGTCCTCCCCGACGACCACCACCCCTGGTGGCAGGACTACCAGCCCGTCAGCTACCAGCTCGACAACACCCGACGCGGCACCCGCGCCGACTTCGCCGACATGGTCGAGACCTGCCGGGACCAGGGCGTCAAGATCTATGTGGACGCCGTCGTGAACCACATGGCGGGCAGCGGCTCCATCGGCAGCGGCCCGGGCAGCAATGGGAACACCTTCGACAAGTACCGGTACCCGGCAGGCGGTTACGAGGACCAGCACTTCGGCGACTGCCGCCGCGACATCGGCGACTGGGACGACCCGGACGAGGTGTGGCACTGCGAGCTGCTCGCCCTCTCCGACCTGCGCACCGCCGACCCCGTCGTCCGGGCCAGGATCGCCGACTACCTCAACGACCTCATCGGGCTCGGCGTGGCCGGGTTTCGGGTCGACGCCGCGAAACACGTGCCGCAGGCCGACCTCGAGGCCATCTACGGGATGCTCGACGACGTCCCGCACTTCGGCGGCAAGCCCCACATCTACCAGGAGGTCATCGAGGGCGGCGGCCCGCCCGAGCTGACACCCCCCGCCTACGCGCACCTCGGCCAGGTCACCGAGTTCCGCTACCAGCGCCAGGTCGGCCCCGCCGTGCGCGACGGCGACCTCGGCTGGCTGCACGACCTCGGCGACCAGATGGCCGTGGGCAGTGACGACGCCGTCGTCTTCGTCGACAACCACGACACCCAGCGGTCCGACCCCGGCCTGGTCTTCCAGCACGACCCCGGCCCCTACCGGGTCGCCGCCGCGTTCATGGTCGCCCACCCCTTCGGCACCCCGAAACTGATGTCCAGCTACCGGTTCACCGACAACGAACAGGGGCCGCCCAGCGTTGGGCAGCAGCCGGGCAACCCGGCTGGGGCGATCACCGCCGCGACCGAGTGCGGGGTCAACGGGTGGTTGTGCGAACACCGCGAACCCGCGATCGCCGGCATGGTCGGGTTCCGCAACCAGGTGGGCGGCGCGCCCCTCACCCACCGGTGGACCTCGGACGACGGGCGGGCCATCGCCTTCGGCCGGGGGCAGGAGGGCTTCGCCGTGTTCAACCGGGGTGGCGCGCTCACCCAGACCTTCCGCAGCGGTCTGCCCGCCGGCACCTACTGCGACGTGGCCACCGGCAGCCGGTCCACCGGTGAGGGCACCTGCACCGGCGCCTCGGTGACGGTGGCCGGCGACGGGAGCTTCCAGGCCAGCGTCCCCACCGACGGCGTCCTGGCCCTGCACGTGGGCGAGACCGGCGCGCCCTGCGAGGAGGACTGCGAGGAGCCGCCGGGCGGGGAACCCGGGCAGTGCACGTTCGGGGTGCGGGCCGACACCTGGTTCGGCCAGGAGGTGTACCTGGTCGGTGACCTCCCCGAGCTCGGGAGCTGGAACCCGAGTGCTGGCGTGCACCTGTCCTCCTCGGACTACCCGGTGTGGCGGGCCACGGTGACCCTGCCCGCCGACACCGCGTTCGAGTTCAAATACGTGAAGATCGCGCCCGGTGGTGACGTCGAGTGGGAGCCGGGGGCCAACCGCCGGGGCACCACCGGCGGTTCCTGTTCGTTCAGCGGCACCTTCGGTGACACCACGGGGTGAATGGGGCGGTCACGGCCGTCGCTCGTGCCGACCTCCGTGACCCCGCACCGAGGCCATGCCCCACGGGCGCAACCGGCCCGGTCCGCTCCCGAGTCCTTCGACCCAGCGGGCGGCCCGGCCGGGTGGCCGCGCCAGGTGGTGGGCCGACAGCGGGAATTCGGGACCCCGACCAGGCGGGCTGCGCCGAGCCCGCCTGGTCGGTCTCGTCGCCGACTTGCCCGACGGACTGGACACCGTGGTCGGGGGAACGCGGCTACCGCTTCTCCCGCAGCTGCCCCGCGCGAAGACCAACTCGACGAGTGCCGGTGGCCGGCTCATCCTGGTCAGGCCGCGGGCATGCCGGGGTCAGGGTCGGTGCGGGCGGGTCCGGTTGGTGCCGGGCCGGCGGCCCCTGGGTCACCGGGACGTGTCGGTGATCACCTGGGCCAACTCGGCGGCCACCGCGGCTGGCGCGTCACAGTCGGCGATCTCGGCGGCGAACTCCCGCGCCCGGTTCCGGTACCGGGGATCCCGCAACACCCGGGCCACGGCCTCGGCGACCGCCTCGGCGGGCGGGGTTCCGGTGCGCAGGTCGATCCCGGCTCCCGACCAGGCCACCCGGGCGGCGTTCTCCGGGTTGTCGGCGCTGTCCCCGGCGACGACCAGCGGCACGCCGGCCGCCAACGCCTGCTGGGTCCCCCCGGCGCCTCCGTTGGTGACCAGCACGTCCACCTTGGGCAGCAACTGGTCGTAGGCGAGGAACCGTTCCACCCGCACGTTCGACGGGAGCGCGGCGGCACCCGGCACCGCCGAGACGGGGCGGCCCCCGGTGGCCACCACCACCAGCACGTCCTTCCCGGCCAGGCCGCGCACCGCCGGCCCCACCAGGCGGTCGAGGTCGACGTTGTCGATCGTGCCCTGGGTGACGTGCACGACGGGGCGGCCGGAGTCGAGCTCGGGCCACCAGCCCGGGGGTGTCCAGTCGGTGGGGCCGGCTGGCGGGAGCGGCCCCACGAACCGGAACGACGCTGGCAGGTCACTCCTCGGGTACTCGAAACCGGCACTGGTCAACTGGGCGAACCGGTCGGCGAGCACGGGCCAGTCGAGCACGAACTCCGGCAGCCGGGGCAGCCTCAGGCTTCGCAGCCCTTGGTCCACCCGGTCCTGGGCCCTCCGGAACACGACCTCGCGGGCGACCCGCCCGAGCACGGCGTTGCGGAGCGTGTTGAGCGGCGACCGCAGCGGGGGCAGCGCCATCCCGAACGGCGCGGTGTCCCGACTGGACTGGGCCAGGGGGAAGACGCCGGCGCCCACGACCGGCGGCCGGTGCTCCGGCGGACCCGCCAGCAGCGGCAGCACCCCGAGGAACGACTGTTCCACCAGCAGCGCGTCCGGGGGATCCCGGTCCAGTTCCGTCCGCAACGCCCGGTACTGGCCGGGCATCGAGGCCGCGAACACCTCCGCGTAGTCGAAGGCGAGTTTCCTGATCCCGGTCAGCGGGACCCGCCCTGGGAACACCTCGTCGAACCGCTGGTAGTCGTAGTCGCACTCCACGGGTAGCGGCACGTGTTCGATCCCCACCGCCGCCACCGTGTCGGCGAACCGGGCTCCGGTCAGCATCCGCACCCGGTGTCCGGCGCGAACCAGGCCCGCTCCCAGCCCGCGCAGCGGGTTCACGTGGCCGTGGATCGGGCTGGAACAGAGCAGGTAGTCACCCACCTCGTCCTCCTCCCTCGTTCGGCGGGACGTCCGGGGTCCGTCCCCCGGTCGCCGGGGAGGAGCCCACCCGCGTCGACGGGCACGCACCCGGGTCACCGGACACACCCCGGGACGTGCCGATCCTTCCCGGTGCGGCCGCGTTCCCCGGGACGGGGGCCCACCGGTCGGTGTGGACGCCGCGCGGCGGTTTCCGGCCCTCAGGCGGTCAGCGCTTCGCGCCGACCCCCACCACGACCACCCGGTCCGACTCCGGGGGCGGCGTGAGCCGGGGGCCGTCCGGCCACCACGCCGACGGGCGGGTCAGCCCGGGCCGGACGAGGTCGAGACCGTCGAAGTAGGACGTGATCTCCGCCTCCGACCGGAAGTGCACCGACGTCATCGAGCTGGCCTCGTACACCGCCGACACCTCCCGTGCCAGCGTGCTGACCGGCCCCCCGTCGCCCGGGTCCAGGAGGTGGCTCATCGCCACGTACGACCCGGTGGGTAACGCCTCGACGTAGCGGCGCACCACCTCCCGGGGCAGGCGGTCGGCGCCCAGGTACACCAGGGACAGGCACTGCAACAGCGCCACCGGCCGTTCCCAGTCCAGGTACTTGGTCAGCGTCGGGTGGGCCAGGAGCGTGTCGGGGTCCCCCAGGTCACCGGCGACGAAGTGGGTGCGGTCGTTCTCCTCCAACAGCGCCGGGCCCTGCGCGATGACGATGGGGTCGACATCGACGTAGACGACCCTGGCCTCCGGGTTCGCCCGTTGCGCGATCTCGTGCACGTTCTCGTCGGCGGGCAGGCCACAACCGAGGTCGAGGAACTGGTCGATGCCCCGGCTGCCGGCCAGGTACCGCACCGCCCTGCCCAGCCACCGCCGGTGCTCGCGGGCGACCTCCCGCGCCTCGGGGAAGACCCCGACCACGTTCCGGGTCACCTCGCGGTCGGCCTCGTAGTTGTCCTTGCCGCCCAGGAGCGAGTCGTAGACCCGCGCCATGCTCGCTCGTACGCCGTTCATCGGCGGCGGCACGAACTGGTGGACTGCTGGTTCATCAGAACGTGGCATGGCAGACCTACTGTTCCTGGCGTGGCACGGATCTCAAGGATAGACGTGCTGATCAGTGACGCAGGCCACCGGTTCCTGTTCCTCCGTGATCGTGTGGAGCGCACCGTCCCTCGTGGTCGGTGCCGGCCAGCAGGATGACGAGTCACCCACCGGGGCGACCGAAGCACCCGGTGTAGCTTGATACGAACGGGTGAAACACGAGTGGCCCAACTCGACCGGGTAAGCGCGATCCGGTAGGGACGGGTAGTTGGACTGGCAGTGGGTTGGTGGGAGGTGGCGTGGCCACGGGTGAATCCGCGCACAGCGGATCGACCGCGCGGCGAATGGTCCTCGGTGGCCAGCTGCGCAGGCTGCGGGAAGCCAGGGACATCTCCCGGGAGGACGCCGGACACGCGATCCGCGGTTCCGAGTCCAAGATCAGCCGGATGGAACTCGGGCGCGTCAGTTTCAAGGAACGCGACGTCGCCGACCTGCTCACCCTGTACGGGGTGCACGAGGAGGAGGAACGCGGCAGCTTCCTCGACCTCGTGCGGCAGTCCAACCAGCCGGGCTGGTGGAACCGCTACAGCGACCTCATGCCGCGCTGGTTCCAGGACTACGTGGGGTTGGAGGAGTCGGCCTCCCGCGTGCAGACCTACGAGGTGCTGTTCGTGCCCGGCCTGTTGCAGACCGAGCGTTACGCCAGGGCGGTCGTCCGCCGCGGCATCCCGGACGCCTCGGAGGACGAGGTGTCGCGCCGGGTGAACCTGCGCATGCAGCGCAAGAAGGTGTTCACCTATCCCCGTCCGCCCCGGTTGTGGGCGGTGATCGACGAGTCGGTGCTGCACCGGCCACTCGGTGGGCCCGAGGTGCTGCGCGAGCAGGTCGAGGAGCTCCTCGAACTGGTCAAGCTGCCGAACGTCTCGCTCCAGGTCGTGCCCTTCGCTCCGCGCGGGTCCTCCGCCGAGAGCGCCTTCACCATGTTGCGGTTCGCTGAGCCGGAGTTGCCGGACATCGTCTACCTCGAACACCTGTGTGGCGCGCTGTACCTGGACAAGCCGGCGGAGATCGACCTGTACAGCCAGGTCTTCCACCGGCTGACCCTGGACGCGGCCACGCCCGCTCAGACGAAGAAGATCCTCAACGAGGTGCGGAACCGGCTCGGCTGAGCCGTCCTCGGCCGGGCGGCGGCTTCCGCCGCGCGGAGCGGGCGGCGACGAGTGCTTGAACGCCGGCGTCGTTGAACGCCGCTCGGATGCCACCGGCCCTCGTCCCTGCCCGGGGTTCCGCCTCCCGGTGCCCGGCTCGTGGAGGCGGGAGTGTGCACCGGTGGGGGTGTTCGTGTGGTCGGGCCGAGGCCGGGGGTGCGGTCGCTGACCCGGTGGGTGGCGTCGACCTCCGGGGCGGGGGCGCGGCGGTCGGTATCCGGTCCGGGGCCCGCTGGTCGGCCTGTGCTCACGCCCGCCGGGCGGACGGCAGCAGGGTCGGCCACCGGCGTTCGAGTGCGGGTGGCGGTCGCACCGGGTATCCGGTGGTTGGGGGTATACGCTTTCCCATACCGTGTTCTCGGGGGAATCCGCTGGTGGGAGGGGCTGGGCTGCCCGGTGGCGTCCGTCAGGACACGACCCGTTACAGTGATCTACGTCACCAGCCCGCTGCACGTGCATACGCGTGTGCACGAGCCGTGCTAGCTTTAGGTGCACGGTCAAATGCACGTGCATCCGGCCTCCGGTGGCAGTCGGAGAGGTGGGAGAGTCCGATGGACGAGATTCGCAACGGGATACCGGCCAGACTCCTGGACGGGGTCTCCTGGCGAAAGAGTCGGCAGAGCGGCGCGGTCGGGAACTGCGTCGAGGTCGCCAAGCTCACCAGCGGCGAAATCGCGCTCCGCAATTCCCGCTATCCCGACGGCCCGGCACTGATCTACACCAGGGCCGAGATCGCCGCGTTCCTCTCCGGGGCCAAGGACGGCGAATTCGACTACGTCCTGTCCTGACTAGGGAGGACGACGCGTCGCCGCGCAACCGCTCGATGTCGCACAACGTTGTGCGTGCCGTGAAACGCCGACAGTTATGGGTTTGTTCATGACCGATATCGCTGACAGGCTGCGAGCCATGATGGCGCGGGGCTTCCGATTCCTGCACCCCCGTGACGAGAACGGTGACCTGGTCGCGGTGACCGGAATCAGCGTGCACGACGGTGTCATCGACCTCCTCCAGCTGTACGGGGAGGATGACGCGCAGGCGGTCAGGATGCCGGCGGACGAAACCGATATCTTCTTTCCCCGCACGGTGCTGTGGCGCACGAGCGGGCCGGCGGCCGACGTGATCCAGGAACTGCTGAACCTCCCGGAGCCAGCCACGGCGCACCGCGCCCGGCGCCGGGAACTGAGCCGTGGCGGATGCTGGGTGCCGGCCCGACCCGGCAGACAGCGATGGCTCGCCGCGTCGTCCTGACCGGAACGACCAGACGGTGGAGGTCCGGCCACCCCAGGTCGAGTCCCCACCACCCCCGCCACACCCGGTCGGTCCCACCCGCCCAACCATCCCGGGGGATGCGATGTCCGTGACTCAGCCCACCCTGCTGGAACCGCCCGTCTCCTGGGTGCGCATGCTGCCCGGGTACCACATCAGCCAGCGCCGTGGCGTGTCCAGCATCGCGGAGATCTCCCGCTCCGGGCGGCTGCTGATCCGACTCGCCCGCCTACCCGAGGCCACCGCCGGCCTGGACCCGCACCAGGTCGTCGAACTCGCTGAGGCGGTGCGGGACCGGCAGCCGGGACGGTGGTCGGTGTGGAACCCCGTCGTCGGTGTCGCGGCCCTCGTCCTCCACGTCGAGGACCACGACTACGTGACCCTGTCCGTCGACGGCGCCGGCGTGCCCGACTGGCAGATCCGTTTCGGCCGGGACCGCGTCGACCACCTGGCCGACGTGCTCGCCGAGGCCGCCGACCACCTGTACTGACCCCCCGCACCCCCGGCACGCGAGGCGCCGCCACACCCACCGCACCCGCCGCCGCGCCCAAGCGGCGTGGCGGCGGCCCGCGCGATCACGGCCGATCGGGACCCGCCCCGTCGAACCAGTGCGTGAGCTCCGCCTCCCAACACCGTTGGCACGGCTGGCCACCGGTGCCGTAGCTGGTCACCCGCACCTCGCCCCGGGGGAACACCGCCCCGCACCAGACCGTCACCGTCCCGGTCGCGGTCTCCCGCACCCGGTGCATGGGCTCCATCGGTGTCGTCTCGGTCCACATCGGCACACCGCCTCACCACCCGAGGGCGCGGGTCCACGCCCCACCGCTCCCGTGGCTGGCCGTATGCCGGGAACCGCGCCCGCTTCGGCGTCCGGCTCCAGGCGGGGCGGACCCCGCCCCGCCCACCGGCTCGCTCGTCCCCGCGTCGTCCACCGGGGACGACGTCCCCCCGTGGCCCGGCTGGCCGGTGCGGCCACGCCACCGGTCCACCGTGTCGCGCCAGGGACCCGACCGCGACCGCCGTGCGCGCGGGGGCACTGGGACGAACGGAGCCGTCCCTCCCCAGCGGCCGCGACCGAGGTGGGGCCGGGCGTCCCCCGTCCAGGCCAGCAGGGGGAGGTCACACCCCCCTGCCCCCGGGCCGCCGGGTGTGGGGCGGCTCCAGGGCAAGCCGGTCCCGCCGGCGTCACTCCATCGAGGCCGTGCCGCCCTCGACCGGTGGGCCGGAACACCGCGCGGTCGCCCGGGCGGGTCGGAGCTCGGCGAGCCCGCCCCGGCCCTCCCCGGGGAACACCTCATCCCGGTGGCCCGCCGCCGGGATGGTGACCGTGGTGATCGGCGCGTCGTGGCCCGGCCCGGCGGATCCTCGCGGCCGGTGGGTGCCCCGCCCGAGCGATCAGCGTGCTGGTCCGGTAGGGGGCCACGTCGCTGGGCACCGTCCCGCTCCTGGTCGGACTCCGAGCACCGGCAGGCGGCACCGCCCGGTGGGTCCCCGCGTAGCCGCTGGCACCGCCCGGCGGGGTGCTCGCTGGGCCCCC
>NZ_AGVX02000062.1 GCF_000239155.1 Actinoalloteichus spitiensis RMV-1378 | reverse complement strand
ACCACGACTCCTTAGTCAGGAGCTACGAAAAAGGTAACGGGGGCGGGCGGCGCTGGCAGGGCACGCCACCCGCCCCGTCCCCTCCCCAGGTCAGGGCCGGGGTGGCGCCGTCAGCAGGTGTCGAGCAGCCCGGTCAGGGCGCTCTTCTCGGCGGAGGTCACGCTCAGGTCGTAGGCGTCCTTCGACGCGATCCAGATCTTCCCGTACGTGCAGTGGTAGTCGGTGCGCGGCGGCACCCACTTGTCGGGCGTCTGGTCGCCCTTGGAGCTGTTGATCCGGCCGGTCACGGCGATCAGCTGCGGGTTGGTGAGGTCGTTGGCGAACTCCTCCCGCTTGGCCGCCGACCAGGAGGAGGCGCCGGAACGCCAGGCCGCCGCCAGCGGAACGACGTGGTCGATGCTGATCTCCGAGGGCACCGAGGTGGTGACGCCGTCGAAGGGGCTGTACCAGCTGCCGGACGTCGGGTAGCAGTCGGCGCCGACCTCGACGTTGGTGCCGTCCCTCTTGAGCACCATCTCCCGCGTGTTGCAGGTGCCCTCGATCGTCTTCCAGTGCGGGAACTTGTCCCGCGAGTAGCCGGACATGGAGCCCTCGGCGCGAACGGTCAGCCCGTCGAGCATCGCCCGGGCGGTGCTCTCGCTGGGGATGTTGGGGGGCGCGGCGCTCGCCGGGGAGACCAGGGAGAAGGAGAGGAGGGCGGCGAGGACCGCGGCGAACATCAGCCGTAGCGCGCGTGCTCGTCGTCGTGGGGACATCGATGCCTCCGATCGTGGATCACGAGTGCGAGATCCACACCGTCACCCAGTCACGCAAGCGAAAGCAACACCCAGCAGTGAACAGTTGGTGTCGGAGAGTGAAAATTCAGCGGAGAGTGAGGGCTCCTTCACTCCCAAATCGAGGGGGCTGGTTCCCATTGGCTGAGTCGCGGGTCCAGTCGGACGGCGGCGGGGTGACCCCCGAGGGCCGGCCCGGAACGCGCCGCCCCCACCGCGGCGGCCGCGCGGGGGCGCGGTTCCGGGTTCCGGGCCACCAGGACGAGGGGTGGCGACACCGCTCAGACGAGACCGCGCACCAACCGCAGGTCCTCGGTGTGCCGGTACCAGGTCCACTTGCCGTGCTGGCGTTCGTGGGGGACCCCGTCGCGCACCACCGTCGCCGGTACGCACCCGATCTGCACGGCCCGGCCGCTCGTCTCCCGGACCCGCCTGCCCAGCAGGTTGCGGCGCACCGTCCGCGCGACCAGGCCGGCCCCCCGGTCAGGCCTGACCTCCAACCGGCTGGCCTGCCCTCGCAGGACCAGCTCGTCGTCGCAGTACACGACGCCCCGCAACGGCCCGATCACCCCACGGCCCACCAGGACACCCCCGACGTCGTCCCGCAGCAGCGGCACCGGGTCGGGCTCCCCGGTCAGGGCCAGGCGCAGCGCGGCCTCCCGGTCTCCCGCCGGCAGTCCCCAGAGCTGGGCGACCTCCGAGCCGGCCTCCCAGGGCAGGTACCCCACGACCACCTCGGGCAGCCGCTCGGTGCGCAGGAGGCGCAGCACCACCGAGGCGAGGTCGGCGTCGGTGCCCGCCACCAGCAGCCGCCGGCCGGCCAGCTCGCGCAGCACCGGGTCCACCTCGTCCCGCCCCGGAGTGGCCGCTACCGCGTGCGAGACGATCCCGTCACGCTCGGTGAGACCGGCGAAGTCCCGATTTCCGCAGGCCAATGCGACCACCGTCACCATGCGCTCCTGGTTTACTCTCTTTGACCGGCGTTGCCGTCTGTACTGCTTGGAGTGTGTACATGCCCGCGATCGTGCTGATCGGCGCCCAATGGGGCGACGAGGGCAAGGGTAAGGCCACCGACCTGCTCGGCGAGAGCGTGCAGTGGGTGGTCCGGTATCAGGGCGGCAACAACGCGGGTCACACCGTGGTGCTGCCCAACGGCCAGAACTTCGCCCTGCACCTCATCCCGTCCGGCATCCTCACGCCGGGCGTCACCAACGTCATCGGTAACGGGGTCGTCGTCGACCCCGGTGTGCTGCTGGACGAGCTGGGCGGCCTGGAGGACAGGGGGGTGGACACCTCGGGCCTGCTGATCTCGGCCGACGCCCACCTGATCATGCCGTACCACGTGGCGATCGACCGCGTGACCGAGCGCTACCTGGGCAAGGCGAAGATCGGCACCACCGGCCGGGGCATCGGGCCCGCCTACCAGGACAAGGTCGCCCGCGTCGGCGTGCGGGTGCAGGACCTCCTCGACGAGAAGATCCTCCGCCAGAAGGTCGAGGCGGCCCTGGAGCTGAAGAACCAGATCCTCGTCAAGGTGTACAACCGGCGGGCGATGGACGTCGACGAGGTCGTCGACAGCGTCCTGGAGCGCGGCGCGAAGTTCGCGGGCCGGATCGCCGACACCCGGCTGCTGCTCAACCAGGCGCTCGAGCGGGGCGAGACGGTGCTGCTGGAGGGTTCCCAGGGGACCCTGCTCGACGTCGACCACGGCACCTACCCGTTCGTCACCTCCTCCAGTCCGACCTCCGGTGGTGCCGCCGTGGGCTCGGGGGTGGGGCCGACCAGGATCACCACCGTCATCGGCATCCTCAAGGCGTACACGACACGGGTCGGCTCCGGGCCGTTCCCCACCGAGCTGCACGACGACATGGGCGAGCAGCTGCGCAAGGCCGGCGGCGAGTTCGGTGTGACGACGGGCCGTTCCCGGCGGACCGGCTGGTTCGACGCGGTGATCGCCCGCTACGCGGCCAGGGTCAACGGAATCACCGACTTCTTCCTCACCAAGTTGGACGTGCTGTCCGGCCTGAGGACGGTGCCGGTCTGCGTGGGCTACGAGGTCGACGGCGAGCGGGTCGACGACATGCCCATGACCCAGACCGGGGTCCACCACGCCAAGCCGGTGTACGAGGAGCTCCCCGGCTGGGCTGAGGACATCTCCGGCTGCCGGACCTTCGAGGACCTGCCCGTGAACGCCCGGAACTACGTGCTGCGGCTGGAGGAGCTGTCGGGGGCCCGGGTGTCGGCGATCGGGGTGGGACCGGGTCGTGAGGA
>NZ_AGVX02000063.1 GCF_000239155.1 Actinoalloteichus spitiensis RMV-1378 | reverse complement strand
GGACCTGGCGGGGTTGTTGGCCCGGCAGGCCGGACGGACCCCGGAAGCAGCAGCGGTGCTCACCGATACCGGTGCCGGGCTGTCCTATGCCGAGTTCACCGCCCGGGTGGCCCGGGTGGCCGCGGTGTTGCGGTCCCGGGGTGTGGGAGTGGAGTCCCGGGTGGGTGTGGTGCTGCCCCGGTCGGTGGACTCGGTGGTCGCGGTGTGGGCGGTGTGGACCGCGGGTGGGGTGTACGTGCCGGTGGACCCGGAGTACCCGGCCGAGCGGATCGCCTACGTCCTCAAGGACAGCACCCCGGCCCTGGTGATCACGACCGAGGACCTGGTCGGGAGCCTGCCCGCCGACCTCGACACGCTGGTGATCGACAGTGAACCAGCCCGCGCGGAGATCAC
>NZ_AGVX02000064.1 GCF_000239155.1 Actinoalloteichus spitiensis RMV-1378 | reverse complement strand
CGTGGTCGCGGGGGCCGGCCGGTCCCGGCCGCGCCGGGTGGTCGTGGCCGGGACACCAGGGCCGGGCCACGGGCGCCGAGGCGGGGGTGGTGGGCGCGCGAGGACCGGACGAGCGAGGCGTCCGGCAGCTCGCGCGAGGCCGGTTCGCCGCTGGTGACGCGCGGCCAGGGCGTGCCGAGATCGTCGTACTCCCGGGTAGGCTGGTGATCGTGACTACCGCCTGGCCTCCTGACGATCCTGAGGAACAGGTGGCCGCCGTGCGGTTCGCGACATCCTGGTGGCGGTACCCGGGTTCGCTCGAGCAGGCCGCCCGCGAGCGGTACGGCGTCACCGGTGCCCGGTTCTGGCAGGGCATCAACAGCCTGATCACCGAACGGCACGTGATGGCGGCCCTCCCCAACGAGTGCAACCGGCTGCTCCGCTTACGGGACCGCCGTCGGGTGGCGCGCGCCCGACGGCGAGGGGGATACCGTGACTGTGGTTGAACCGTCCGGACGACGCCGTTTCGGGGCGTGGGCGCTGGTGCGGGACCCGGAGAACCTGGCGCCGGGCACCCGGGTGCGGGTGCACTACAACCGGGGGTTGCTCTCGGCGACGGTGCTCGTGGGCGACCTGATCGCCTGCGGCGAGGACATGATCCGGCTCAGCGGTTCCCACCTGTGCGACCTGATCGCGCCTCGGGTCGACGGTGACCAGCCCGCGATGGTGGAGCGCTGGTCCTACCCGGACGAGGCTCCGGCACAGTAGTGCCCATGTTGATCGACCTGAAGTCCGGTTGCCCCAACTGCCACGGCACCGGGATGGATCCACTGGACGCCACCAGGCTCTGCCCCACCTGCCGGGGGCTGAGCGAGGAGGTGGAGGGGCGCCTGTCGCTGTTCCCTCCTCCCGCTCCCCTTCCGCCGGTGGCGGGTCGGGCGAGGAACCACCGGCACTCCCCCTGGCGACGCTGGACGTGAGGCGCTCGGCCGGCGGTCAGCCAACGGAGTGGAGGAACTCGCCCGCCAGCTTGGTGGCCGGGGTCGAGCTCCCGCCGTCCACCACGAGCGCGGCGAAGGCGAGGTCGCCCTGGTACCCGACGAACCAGCCGTGCGACCGGGAGCCGTCCCCGAACTGGGCGGTGCCCGTCTTGCCGTGCACCTCGGGCAGCCCCACCAGTTCGGTCGCGGTCCCCTGCGTCACCACCTCCCGCATCATCGACCGCAACGCGTCGACCACCTCGGCGGGCAGCTCCTCGACCGGTGCGGGCGAGGACGGCTCTCCTGGCTCGGCGCTCGTCCCGCCCGCCGCGGCACCGGCCGCCTCCGAGGGTTCCCCGTCGTCCTGGGCGAGGAAGACCGGGGTGGGGGTGGTGCCGGCGGCGACGGTCGCGGCGACGAGGGCCATTCCGAAGGGACTCGCCAGGACGGTGCCCTGCCCGAAACCGGCTTCCACCCGCTCGACGGAGCTGTCGTTGACCGGGACCGGCCCCGTCCAGGTGGCGAGGCCGGGAATGACGAACTCCCGGCCGAGGCCGAACTGGCGGGCCGTCTCGGAGAGCTCGTCCGGCGCCATGCCGGAGGCGAGGGTGGCGAACGTGGTGTTGCAGGACTGCGCGAAGGCCGTGTGGAAGGGCACGCTGCCGAGGTCGAAGCGGTCGTTGTTCGGCACGAGTCGGCTGTCGATGACGGTGGTGGCCGGGCAGGCGACGGACTGGTCCACGGTGACCTGTCCCGAGGCGAGCGCCGCGGCGGCGGTGACGATCTTGAAGGTGGAGCCGGGCGGGTACTGGCCGACGAGCGCGACCGGGCCTTCCGCGTCGGCCGCCGCGTTCTGCGCGACCGCGAGCACGTGACCGGTGGACGCCTCGACGGCGACCAGCATGGCCTGTTCGTCGAACGGTTCGACGGCGTCCTCGGCCGCCGCCTGGACCGCGCGGGACAGGGTCAGCCGGGTCGCCTCCGCCGGTCGGGGCTGCTCGTGGTGCAGGGTCTTCACCTCGGCTCCGGTGGCGTCGAGGCTGACCACGCGCCAGCCGGCCCGCTCGGCGTTGTCCTCCTCGACGCGGTGGCGCAGCGACGGCAGGATCTGCGAGCCGAAGTCCCTGGTGACTGGGAGCAGGCGGGGCTGGTTGGTGAAACGGACGCCGGGGAGTTCGTAGATGTCGGACCGGACGGAGTGGTAGTCGGGCTCGCGCAGGGTGGCGACCAGGTAGGAGCTGCCGTCCTCGGTGGCGGAGACCCCCTCCAGCACCGAGTCGGGGGTGATGCGTTCGTCGAAGTGGTGGAGCGTGTCCCCCAGCACGGTGGCGACGTCGGTGACGTCACCGCCCTGCTCCTCGGTGGCCGCCGGGTCCAGCAGGACCGAGATGACCACGCCGGGATCGAGGACGACGTGTCCGTCACGGTCCAGGACGGGCGGCAACGGGGCGGCCTCGGTCCGGACGGCGAGCGTCTGCTGCTCCCCGAAGTCGGGGTGGATGACCGACGGCGCCCACTCGATCCGCCAGTCCCCCTCGATCTCCCGCAGCCGGGCGGTGCCGTGGTGGTTCCAGGTGCGGTCTCCCGCCAGGCGCCACGTGATGTCGAGGTCGGCGTGCGTGGAGCCGTCGGTCTCCCGCACCTCGATGACCTCCGCGTCGGCTCCTTCGGGTGCCAGGGCGCGGTCGACGCTCTCCAACGTGGGCAGGGCGGCGTCCGGGCTGTCGGTGAGGGCTGCCGCCCGTTCCGGCTCGCGGGCTCCCAAGGCGGCCACGAAGTCCACCAGGGCTCGTTCCGGGCCGGGGCCCGAGTCGAACACCCCGCATCCGCTGAGCGTCAGGGACAGCACACCGGCGAGCAACACGGTTCCGGCACGGCGTCCCGGCCGGGAGGAAACGACGACCACCACCGTTCGAGTATGCCCACGATCGCGGCCCCGAGTACAGGTCCCGGCGCCTCCGCCCTGGCCCCGGGCACCGGGACCAGGGGGTCAGGGGGTCAGGGGGTCAGGGAACACTGTGGACCTCCGGACCACCCGGTGGTTCACAACAGGACGGTGGCGAACCGGCCCACCTCGGAGAAGCCCACCTTCCGGTAGACGGCGCGGGCCGGGAGGTTGTAGTCGTTGACGTAGAGGCTGGCGACACGGCCCATCCACCCGGACAGGCGGTCGACGACGGCCGCGGTGCCGGCGGCGGCGAGGCCCCGGTTGCGGTGCTCCGGGTGCACCCACACCCCCTGGATCTGGCCGACCCGGGCGGAGAGCGCACCGACCTCGGCCTTGAAGACCACCTGGCCACCCTCGAAGCGGGCGAACGCGCGTCCGTTCACGATGAGCTCGGCGACCCTCGCCCGGTAGCTGGCCCCGCCGTCCTCACCCCGGGGGTCGATGCCGACCTCCTCGGTGAACATGGCCACGGCGGCCGGGAGGTAGCGCTCCAGGTCGTCGAGCCGCACCTGGCGGACCAGCGGGTCGGGGGCGACCGAGGGCGGCGCGGACATCGCCAGCAGCGGTTGGTTGGGCCGCACGTCCCGCGCCGGCCCCCACTCGGTTTCCAGCTGCTGCCACATCTCCAGGACCTGGTCGGCGGGGCCGACCAGGGACGAGCAGTGCCGGGGCTGGCTGAGGGCGCGCTCCGCGAAGGCGCGGCTGGCCGCCCTCCCGCCCCGCAGCGGGATCAGGTTCACCCCGGAGAAGCAGAGGCCGCCGAGCCTGCTCCCGACACCCCACAGTTCCCCGCCGAGCCGCCAGGGGTCCAGCCCCACGCTCTCCACCCTCGCCGCGACCATACAGCTCACGACGGGGTCAGCGACCAACGCTGATCGGACCGCCAACCCCTCACGCTCCGTGAGCAACCTTGCACCCGCGAGCTTCAGCACGGTCCCAGAGTGCCAGAAAGCACCGGAAGGGTGGGTAGGCGCGTCGACGGCCACCGGGTTCGTTACCTGAGTGGACCGATCACGCGGCGGAGGTGGCCACGAGCACCACCCCCCGGGCGGGCCGCGTCGATCAGCTCACCGTGACCGTCGGCTCACCCACCAGGGTGTCGGGATCGCCGTCCATCTCCTCGGCGATGCGCATCGCCTCCTCGATGAGCGTCTCGACGATCTTGTGCTCGGGGACGGTCTTGATGACCTCGCCCTTGACGAAGATCTGCCCCTTGCCGTTTCCCGAGGCGACGCCGAGGTCGGCTTCCCTGGCCTCACCGGGGCCGTTGACGACGCAGCCCATCACCGCCACCCGCAGCGGGACCTCCAGGCCGTCCAACCCGGCGGTGACCTCGTCGGCCAGCTTGTAGACGTCGACCTGGGCGCGCCCGCACGACGGGCAGGAGACGATCTCCAGTTTGCGGGGCCGCAGGTTCAGCGACTGGAGGATCTGGGTGCCGACCTTGATCTCCTCGACCGGCGGCGCGGACAGCGAGACCCGGATCGTGTCCCCGATGCCCTGCCGCAGCAGCGCGCCGAAGGCGACCGCGGACTTGATGGTCCCCTGGAAGGCGGGACCCGCCTCCGTGACCCCCAGGTGCAGGGGGTAGTCGCAGGACTCGGCCAGCAGCTCGTAGGCGCGGACCATCACGACGGGGTCGTTGTGCTTGACCGAGATCTTGATGTCGTGGAAGTCGTGCTCGGCGAACAGGCTCGCCTCCCACAGCGCCGACTCCACCAAGGCCTCCGGGGTGGCCTTGCCGTGCTTGGCGAGCAGGCGGGGGTCGAGCGACCCGGCGTTGACGCCGATGCGGATCGGGGTGCCGTGGTCCCGGGCCGCCTGGGCGATCTCCTTGACCTTGTCGTCGAACTTCCTGATGTTGCCGGGGTTGACCCGGACGGCGGCGCAGCCGGCCTCGATGGCGGCGAACACGTACTTGGGCTGGAAGTGGATGTCGGCGATGACCGGGATCTGCGACTTCTTCGCGATCGCCGGCAGGGCGTCGGCGTCGTCCTGGCTGGGGCAGGCCACCCGGACGATGTCGCAGCCCGAGGCCGTGAGTTCGGCGATCTGCTGCAGGGTCGAGTTGATGTCCGCCGTCACGGTCGTCGTCATCGACTGGACCGAGACGGGGTGGTCACTGCCCACGCCGACCGCGCCCACCTGCAGCTGGCGGGTCCTGCGGCGGGGCGCCAGCACCGGCGGCGGGATGGTTGGCATTCCTAGCTCGACGCTCATCGGTCCTCTCCGCGACCAGATGTCCGATGTCGTGGCCCGCGCAAGGGGCCGACAGGGTGACAGCCCGACCACCGGGCCGTCACCAGCGTACTAGCAGTCCTTCACCCGGGCCGCCGGGTGGCCGCCCTCCTGGCGGGACCGGGGCCACGAGGCGAACGCCCTGTTCGCACGCCCCGTGGCCGGGCAGGGCTAACGCAACCGGATCGGGTTAACGATGTCGGCGGTCAGGGTGAGGAGCATGAAGGCACCGCCGATGAACACCGCCGCATAGGTGATGGGCAGCAGCTTGGTGTAGTCGACGGGGGCCCCCTTGGCCTTGCCCCGCCACCCCCGAATGGTGTCCCGCACCTTCTCGTAGAGGTTGACGGCGACGTGACCGCCGTCCAGCGGCAGCAGCGGCAGCAGGTTGAACACGCCGATGAAGAGGTTGAGGGTGGCCAGGAGGAACAGGAACAGCTCCCAGTAGCCGCCGGCGACCGCGTCACCCCCGATGATGCTCGCTCCCACCATGCTGACCGGGGTGTTGGGGTCGCGCTCGGCGCCCAGGATGGCGTCGATCACGGCGGGAACACGGCTGGGCAGTTCGAGCAGGCGCTCCCAGGTGTGCACGAACATCTCCCCGGTGAAGGTGAGCGTGCCGGGCAGCGCCTGGGCGGCCGAGAAGTGGAGGTAGTTCGGGAAGCTCACCCCCAGGGCGTTGGTCTCGACCTTCTCCGCCTCACCGGTCTCCGGGTTCACCATCACCCGCTGCACGGGGACGATGGGGATGGTGAGGTCCTGCTCGGAGCCGTCCCGCAGGACGGTGATGGTGGCGCTGTCCCCGCGCTGCTCGACCAGCGCGGCCTGCACCTCGGTGTAGTTGCCGGTCGCCTCACCGTTGACCGCCACGATCTCGTCACCGGGCAGCACGCCGGCGTCCCTGGCCGGCGCCGGGTCCTGCCCCGGGGTGCACTCGGCGTACTCGAAGGTCTCCAGGTCCTGGTCCGGCGGGACGCACGCGCTGGCCTCGGCGACGACCGCCCGACCGCTGATGTTGGGCAGGCCCATGGTCACCGCCATGGTGAGCAGGATGACGAAGGCGAGCATGAAATGGGTCGCCGAGCCCGCGCACAGCACCACGACGCGCTGCCACACCGGCTTGCGGTTCATCGCCCGGGGCGCGTCCACCGGGTCGACCTCGTCGAGGGAGGTCATGCCCGTGATCCGGCAGTACCCGCCCACGGGCAGCGCCCGCAGGCCGTACTCGGTCTCCCCTCGCCGGAACGAGAAGATCTTCGGCCCCATGCCGACGAAGTACTCGGTGACCTTCATCCGGAACGCCTTGGCGGCGGCCAGGTGGCCGAGTTCGTGCAACGCGATGGACACCCCGATGCCGATGGCGAACAGGATGACCCCGATCACAAAGGCCACGCGTCAGTCCTTTCCCACCGAGCCCGCAGCGTGGCCCGTCACACCGAGCAGCCGCCGCGACCGGGCCCGCGCCCAGTCCTCGGCTGCCAGAACGTCGTCGACACCGGAGGGGTCCCGACGCCACTCGTCGGCCTCAGCCAGCACCCGCTCCACAGTCTCCAGGATCCGTGTGAATTTCGTGCGACCTTCGAGGAAGGCATCCACCGCCTCCTCGTTGGCCGCGTTGTACACGGCCGGCATCGAACCCCCCGCGCGTCCCGCGGCCCTGGCCAGCTCCACGGCGGGGAACCTGAGGTTGTCCACGGGCTCGAAGGTCCAGGTGGTCGTGGTGTCGAAGCGGCACGGCGCGGAGACGTTCGGGAGCCGGCGCGGCCAGCCGAGGGCGACGCCGATGGGCAGCCGCATGTCGGGCGGGCTGGCCTGCACCAGGGTCGAACCGTCCACGAAGGTGACCATGGAGTGCACGACCGAGGTGCGGTGGACGACGACGTCGATCCGGTCGTAGGGGACGCCGAACAACAGGTGCGCCTCGATGAGCTCAAGCCCCTTGTTGACCAGCGTGGCGGAGTTCACGGAGACGACCGGGCCCATGGACCAGGTGGGGTGGGCCAGGGCCTCCTCGACGGTCACCTCGTCGAGGTCCTCCCTCGAGCGGGAGTGGAAGGGACCTCCGGAGGCGGTGAGGACCAGGCGGTCCACCTCGTCGGCCCGGCCACCCCGCAGGCACTGGGCCAGGGCGGAGTGCTCGGAGTCGACCGGGACGATCTGGCCGGGCGCGGCGGCGGCGAGCACCAGCGGACCGCCGGCGATCAGGGACTCCTTGTTCGCCAGCGCCAGCGTCGCACCGGTGGCCAGCGCGGCCAGCGTCGGCTCCAGACCCCGGGAGCCGGTGATGGCGTTGAGCACGATGTCCGAGGGGGTGGACTCGACCAGCTCCAGCAGGGCGCGGACGCCGGTGTGCACTCGGGGCGGGGCGGTTCCGGCCGGGAGGCCACGCCGCTCGGCCTCGGCCCGCCAGGCCGCGAGGAGCTCCGGCTCGACCCCGGCCCGGGGGACCGCGATCGCCTCCACCTGGAAGTCGTGGGCCTGGGCGACCAGGGCGGCCAGGTTCGCACCGCCCGCCGCGAGCCCGACGACACGCACCGCGTCCGGGTTCCGCCTGGCCACGTCCAGGGTCTGGGTTCCCACCGACCCGGTGGACCCGAGGAGCAGGACGCGGCGCGCCGAGGACGGGTTCCCGGCGGGCGCGGGGCGAGGCCCCGGCTCGGTGGTGGTGGAGGTGGGGGGCAGCGAGCTCATGGCCCGACATTGTCGCGGAGCCGGCTCGGCCTCCCGTGCCGGGGCGGGGTCGGCGGCCACGAAGGGCGACGGGGTGGGCCACCGGGGACCACCCAGGGTTGATAACGGAATGGTAACGGGTGCATGGCCGTCACCGGACGGGGTTATTCCAGAGTCAGGTCATGAACACCGCCGAAGGACCGTGGAGCTGGGGTTTCACCCAGTCCCACGCCGCCCGGTGGCGGCGAACTCCTAGGAGGTTTCGATGGGTATTCTCGGTTGGATCGTCCTCGGTCTGCTGGCCGGCGCCATCGCCAAGGCCATCATGCCCGGTCGCGATCCTGGCGGGATCATCATCACTCTCGTACTCGGCGTGATCGGGGCCTTCGTGGGCGGACTCATCGGCCGTGCGATCTTCGACACCGACCTCGGCTCGTTCTTCGAGATCCGAACATGGTTGTTGGCGATTCTCGGTTCGATCATCCTGCTCGCCATCTACCGCCTGATCGCGGGACGACGAGCACACGCCTAACCCGAGTGGCACGGCGAGCGCGTCACCGGTCGAGGTGGCGCGCTCGCCGTGCCATGACCAGGACTGCCACGACGAGCAGCACCGTGCTCAGCACCACCATGCTGGTGGACAACGCCACGATCTCCGGCGACACCCCCCGCCTGCTGGCCTGCCCGTAGACCAGGACCGGCAGCGGAGTACCTCCCACCCCGGAGAGGTAACTCGAGGTGACGACATCGTCGAAGGAGAGCACGAAGGCGAACGCGGCACCCGCGCCGATGGCCGGCCACAACACCGGCAGGGTCACGGTGCGCCACCGGGTCAGCGGTCCGGCGCCGAGGTCCGCCGCCGCCTCCTCCAGCCTCGGATCGAGCCCGGCCAGCCTGGCCCGGACCACGATGACCACGAAGCTCAGCGAGAACGTGACATGGGCGGCCAACAGCGCGCCGAACCCCAGCGGGACACCCGCCAGCTTCACGAAGAAGGCCAGCAGGCTCACACCGAGCACCACCTCGGGTACCACCAGCGGCATCGCCAGCACCGCCGACCACAGCCCCCGGCCGCGGAACGGCCGACGCAGGGCCCAAGCGGCGAGCGTGCCCAGCACCGCCGCCACCAGGGCCGTGCTGGCCGCCAACCGGACGGTCAGCCACAACGCGTCCAGCACCTGCCGGTCGGCGAGCAGCTCCGCGTACCAGCGCAGGGAGAACCCGGTGAACGTGCTGACCGACCGGGAGTCGTTGAAGGACAGCAGGGCCAGCCACAGGATCGGCGCGTACAGGAAGGCGTAGGCCCCCACCACGGCGGCCGGCAACACCCAGCGACGACGCCCCCGGGCCGTCCGCCACCCCCGATCCACCTGTGCCATGGTCACAGCACCTCCCGCGCCCGCCGGCCGCGCGCCACCCACAGCACCGCGACGGTGGCCAGGAGCAGCACCGCCAGCGCCGAACCGAGCGGCCAGTTGTTCCCACCCCGGAACTGGTCGTCGATGACACCGCCGAAGGTCAACTGGTTGACCCCGCCCAACAGGGCCGGTGTCACGAAGTCCCCCACCGAGGGCACGAGCACCAACAACGAGCCGGCCACCACCCCCGGGGCCAGCCCGGGCAGCACCACCCGGAAGAAGGTGCCGAAGCGCCCGTGCCCCAGGTCGTACGACGCCTCCAGCAACCTCGGGTCGAACCGTCGGCAGACCACGTACAGCGGGAGCACCATGAAGGGCAGGTAGCCGTAGGTCAGCCCCACCACGACGGCGGCGTCGGTCAACAACAGCCCACCCGGCCGGTCCAGCCCCACCAGACCCAGCACCCGGTTCACCGGACCGTCCTCGGCCAACAGCGCCTTCCAGGCGTAGACCCGGGCCAGGTGGCTCGCCCAGAACGGCACGAGCACGGCGCCCAGCAGCACGAGCCGCCACCGCCCGGCGTGCCGGGCGACGAACCAGGCCAGCGGCAACCCGATCACCAGGCAGGCCAGCGTGGCGGACAGGGAGTACGCGGCGGTGCGCCAGAAGATCGGCAGCACGGCCGGGTCGAGCGCGAGCCGGTAGGCGTCGAGCGTCCAGGGCAGCACCACGCGGGCGATCCCCAGATCCCGGGTGGCGAAGCTGTACTGCGCGACCAGGGCTACCGGAACCACGAAGAACGCGCCCAGCCACAGGCCCGCCGGGGCGAGGGCCGCCCAACCGGCCAGGGAGCGACCGGTGCCGCCTCTCGTCATGCCGCCCATCAGCCCGTCTTCACCCTCGTCCAGGCGTCCGCGTACCGGCCCTCGATCTCCGGTCCCAGGTCGCGGGTGAAGGGAACGCGGGCCAGCGCCTCCGCCGAGGGGTAGATGCGTTCGTCGGCGAGGAGTTCCTCGTCCACGAAGGGGCGCGCGGCCGCGTTCGGACTGCCGTACTGGATGGCGTTGGCCAGCCTTCCCCCGACCTCGGGCCGCAGGATGTGGTCGATGAAGCGGTGCGCGTTGGCGGCGTGCGGCGCCGACCGGGGAACGCAGAGCACGTCCACCCAGGACAGGCCACCCTCCTCGGGGATCACGAAGTCCAGGTCCGGGTTCGTCTCCATCGCCTGGAAGACATCCCCTGACCACGCCTGGGCGAGAGGAGCCTGCCCGGAGGCGAGCGGTTCGATCACGTCCGAGGTGATCTGCCCGAGCACGCTCTTCAGGTCGAGCAGGTACTCGACCGCGTCCTCCAGTTCCCCGGGGTCGGTCGTGTTGGGATCGTGCCCCGCGCCCAGCAGCCCCAGCGCCATCGCATCCCTGGCCTCGTCGAGCAGGACGCTCCGCCCCCGGGCCGCCGCCAGCCGGAACGCGTCCAGCGAGGTGACGTCGGCGCCGCCGAGGGCCTGCCGCGAGAAGGCCAGGCCGGTGGTGCCCCAGGCCCAGGGCACCGAGTACCGGTTGCCCGGGTCGTACTCCGCCTCCCGGAACCGCCGCTCCAGGTTGCCCAGGTTGGGGATCAGGTCGTGGTCGAGCGGGCGCAGCAGGTCGGAACGGAGGAAACGCCGCAGGAAGTTGTCGCTGGGCACGATCAGGTCGTACCCGCTGGCACCGGCGGCGAGTTTCGCCTCCAGCTCGTCGTTGGAGCTGAAGTTGTCGTAGGTGACGGAGATGCCGGTCTCGTCCTCGAACCCCGGGATGGTGTCCTCGTCGACGTAGTCGGTCCAGTTGAAGAAGTTCAGGACCGGTTCCTCGACCTCGTTGACAGCCCGCTCCGCCGCCGGGTCGGTGTGCCGTGGCTGGACCGGCTCCGAGATCGCGCAGCCCGCGGCGCCGTGCGCCGCCAGCGCGAAGAAGGCGGTCGACCGGAGCATCGCGCGTCGGGTGAGCGGCCGTTCCCGACCGTCCCACAACCGCGCGATGCGCACCGCGTCCCTGTCCCCCATGTGCGCGTGGTCCTCCCCTCCCCTGGGCGCCGCCACCTGGCGGGTCGTCCGGGGTGTCTCCGGCTTGGTGTGTGCTGGTTGGTGGCGGTCGGGCGTTACCGAACGTCCGACCGGGCGGTGACGCCGACCGGATCCGGCGCGGACCCCGGGGTCAGGCCGGTCTCCGCCGCCGGGGGACGAGCGGCCCCGCTCGGCTCCGAACTCGCGTCGCCGCTCGGGTCGTCGTCCAACAGGACGCTGAACCGGGGTTCCCAGCCCGCCAGCACCGGGCCGCCGCCGGGCTCGGCCTCCCCCGCCCGCCGCGTGTTCTGGGTGAACACCGTCAGCAGGGCCCCCGGGGCCCCCACGACCTCGACGAGGTGTTCGGTCGCGGCCCCGGTGTAGACGGTGTCGCGGAGCCGGACCGGTACCCGGGACCAGCCCGACGGGGGCCCGGCGTCCTCCCCGGCGTAGAGCCGGGCCTTCTCCGGCCGCACCGCCACCGCCACCGGCTGCCCTCGCCGCAGGGCCCGGTTCGGCGGGAGCTCGGCCAGCACGCTGCCCTCCCCCACCGCCACCTCCACCGTCGCCACGTCCCCGGCGGTGGTCACGGTCCGCACCGTCCCCTCCAGCACGTTCGAGCCGCCGGTGGTGGAGGAGCGGATGAACTCGGCGACGAAGCGGCTGGCCGGCCGCTCGTAGACGTCGGCGGGAGTGCCCACCTGTTCGACCCGACCTGCCCGCAGCACCGCGAGCCGGTGCGAGAGCACCAGGGCCTCCTCCTGGTCGTGCGTGACGTAGAGGAAGGTGGTGCCGACCTCCCGCTGGATCCTGGTCAGTTCGACCCGCAGCTGCGCCCGGAGCTGGGCGTCGAGTGCCGCGAGGGGCTCGTCCAGCAGCAGCACGCGGGGCCGGCGGGCGAGGGCCCTGGCGATGGCCACCCGCTGCTGCTGCCCGCCGGAGAGCTGGTGCGGCCGGCGCCGCCCGTAGCCGGCGAGCTGGACGAGCTCCAGGTAGTCACCCACCCTGGTGCGCAGCTCCGCCCGGCGCAGTCCCAACCGGCGGAGCCCGTAGGCGACGTTGTCCCAGACCGAGAGGTGGGGGAACAGCGCGTAGGACTGGAACACGGTGTTGACGTCCCGCCGGTAGGCGGGCACCCCCACCACGTCCCGGCCGCCCAGCAGGATCGCTCCCCCGTCGGGGTCCTCGAACCCGGCGACCATCCGCAGCAGCGTCGTCTTCCCGCTACCGGAGGGCCCCAGCACCGAGAAGAACTCGCCTTCCCCCACCCGCAGGCTCAACTCCCGAACGGCGACCTGGTCGGCATAGCTCCTGGTCACACCACGCAGCTCGACGGCGGGCACACCCGAGGGCTCGGGGACGCGTTGGACACGTGCCGGTGTCTCTCGCGGTTCCTCGGACATGGCTCACCTCCGGTAAGGGCGTGTGTGGTGGGGTCGGGGCGCGGCCGCGCCGCGGCGGACAGCCTAGGCGGTGATCCCCTGGGCGAGTGGGCCCCCCGGTCGGGCTCGACGCGGGGAGCACCGGGCCCGGGGCTCCCCCTGTTCCGCCCCCGCGTGCGACCCGGTCGACGGGCGCGTGGTGCTCCGCCGCGTGTGGTGGCCCGGCGCGGCCACCAGGGCACCGACGGCGGGCGGTGTGCGAGGATAGGTCGGCAAACTACGTGATGAGCCCGTGCTGGAGGGATCGTGTCCGCTGAGCAGCCGTCGAGGACCAAAGCCGCTGTGGACAGGTATTCCGGCGGTGACGTGGTGGATCCCCGGGACGAGCCGTCGGCGGAGTGGGGCTGGCACGGCGAGTGGCCGCGCGGCCGCCGCATCGCCGGCTGGGCCGTCGCGGCCATCATGTTCCTGCTGCTGATCGGCAACCACGAAGGTCACGTCGAGACCATCTGGCTGGTCGGCATCGGGCTCGGCATGATCGGGTTCCTGATCTGGGACCAGACGCGCCGCCGGACGCCCTGGCGCAACTGAGAGGGTCCCCCGGGGGTCGTCATCCCCCGGGGCCCCAGCTCCGCCGTCGCGACTCCGCACCGCTGTCACACTTCTCAGTGACGTTCCTTGCCTCAGGCGGTGACACCCGATTCACTGCCTCCAGCGCGGCGCTCACTGTCCGGGCGACGCGGCGCAGACCTGTCACCGGCGATCACCGTGGCGCTGGTCTTCCCGACAACGCCGGCCGTTCCGCCGGTCGAGCAGACGACACGCCGGGGGGTTCCCATGCCCATGTCCATCACGCAGCGGCTGGTGCACCACAACGCCGCCCACCCCATCTCGTGCGCCGACCTGCCGACCGAACCCGCCAGCAAGCTGGCGGTGGTGGCGTGCATGGACTCGAGGATGGACGTCTTCCAACTGCTCGGGCTGCGCATCGGTGAGGCGCACATCATCCGCAACGCCGGCGGCGTCGTCACCGACGACGTGATCCGGTCCCTCGCGATCAGCCAGTGGCGGCTGGACACGGAGCACATCATCCTGCTGCACCACACCCGGTGCGGGCTGCGGACCTTCACCGACGCCGAGTTCAAGGCCCAGATGCGGCAGGAGGTCGGTGTCACCCCGGAGTGGTCGGTGGAGTGCTTCGAGGACGAGTCTGTCGACGTGCACGAGAGCAAGGAACGCATCAAGCGCAGCCCCTTCATCCGCCACACCCACTCCATCCGGGGTTTCGTTGTCGACGTGGACACCGGCCTGCTCCACGAGGTGGACTGAGCCGGCCCCCGTGGGCCACGTCAGGGCGGGGCCGGGGCGATGAGCCGCCGTCGCCGTCGGCGTGGGCGGAGGCCGCCACGGCCCCGGGGTGCTGCTGTCGCGGTGAGCCCGCACCGTGCGGGCCGGACACACCCGCGTACTGCGGTGTCCACGCCGTGCGGGCCGGGAGGCGCCGGCGCCGGGTCCCGCCACCAGCATCGCCAGGTCGGGCGACGTCGCCCCAGCACGCGCCTGCCCCCTCCGTGACGGAGGGGGTGGTGCCGGCGAGGTCGTCCTCTCCCCCGCCCCCGCGTCTCCCCGGGGCCGCGCCCCCGGGACGCCCGGGCGGCACGCCCAGCGGAGGCGAGCAGGCCCGGCGGGCCGTCGCGGACGGGCCCCGCCGGGACGGCGTCGGCACCCACCACCGGCTCCGGTGCGGGACCCACCGCCTGGTCCTCCCGCGCCGGGACCGCGCGAGCGCACGGGTGCCGTTCGTGGCCCGGCGAGGTCGACCAGTCGGCGCGTTCGGCGTCGTCGAGCTGGAGCGCGCGGACGAGCACGTCCCGCACACCGTTGGAGGTCCCCGGTCAGGGGCGCCCCGTTCCCCCGTCGAGTCGTACTCGACGCTCACGTTCGGCCGCCAGGGCTCGGCCGGCTACTCCTGGGCCGCGAGTTGGCCGCAGGCAGCCGCGATCTCCTGCCCCCGGGTGTCGCGCACGGTGCAGCTCACCCCGGCCTCGCGCACCCGCCGGACGAACTCCCGCTCCACCGGTTTGGGGCTGGCGTCCCACTTGCTGCCCGGTGTCGGGTTCAGGGGGATCAGGTTGACGTGCGCCAGGTGGCCCAGGTGCTGGCGCAACAGCCTGCCCAGCAGGTCCGCCCGCCACGGGTGGTCGTTGATGTCCCGGATCAGCGCGTACTCGATCGACACCCGGCGGCCGGTCCGGTCCGCGTAGTAGCGCGCCGCCCGCAGCACCTCGTCCACGCTCCAGCGCGTGTTGACCGGGACGAGGGTGTCCCGCAGCTCGTCGTCCGGGGTGTGCAGGGACACCGCGAGCGTGACCTGGAGGTCCTCATCCGCCAACTTCCGGATGGCGGGAGCAAGTCCGACGGTGGACACGGTGATCGAACGCTGCGAGAGCCCGAGACCGGCCGGCGCGGGCTCGCACAGCCTCCGGACCGCGGCCACCACCCGCTTGTAGTTCGCCAACGGCTCGCCCATGCCCATGAACACGACGTTGGACAGCCGGCCCGCTCCGCCGGGAAGCAGGCCGTCGCGCATCGCGGCCGCCGCCGACCGCACCTGGTCGACGATCTCGGCGGTGGACATGTTCCGCTGGAGCCCGCCCTGGCCGGTGGCGCAGAACGGGCAGGCCATCCCGCAGCCGGCCTGGCTGGACACGCAGACGGTGGCCCGGTCGTCGTAGCGCATCAGCACGCTCTCCACGAGGGTCCCGTCGTGTGCCCGCCACAGGGTCTTCCTCGTCGTGCCGTTGTCGGTCGTCACCTCCCTGACCTGCGTGAACAGCGTCGGCAGGAGGGACTCCACGAGCCGGGACCTCGTCGCGGCCGGGATGTCGGTCATCGACTCGGGATCGACGCTGAGCCGGCCGAAGTAGTGGTGGGACAGCTGTGTGGCGCGGAACGCCTTCTCACCGAGCTCAGCGACCGCCGACCGCCGCTCGTCGGAGGAGAGGTCGGCGAGGTGGCGGGGCGGCAGCCCACGGCGAGGGGCGTCGAACACCAGGGGAAGTGCAGTCATGGCGGTACCAGTGTCCCACGCCCGCCCACCGGGTCCGTGCCGCGTCCCTCGTCCTGGCACCGGCCGTGGGTCCCGCCCACCGGAACCACCAGCGTCCCAACGGGCAGGTCGCCGGTCTTCCGGCCGCCCCGGGGCTTGACCAGGCGCGGGACACTGTCGGTGCCCACGGGTAACAAGGTCAGCACAGGACGAGCGCACTCCGGGCGGTGAGGAGCGGCCATGCTTCCCGAGGACGACAGTGTCGAACCGATCGGCGACCCGCACTTCGACCGCCTCGTCGGCGAGGAGCGGTCCGCGGCCGTGGCAGGACATCTGCTGAACTGGTTGGCCGCGGCGCACAGCGCCGCAGCCGAACTCCAACGCGTCCGGCGCCGGTCGGACCGGGGGTCGTGGGCCAACAGCTGGAGTTTCGGCACCGACCGCTACCAGTACCTGCTCGCCACCGCGAGCGAGCTCCCCGAGGCGCGCGTCAACCCGGCGTTCCAGTCGATGACCATCATCATCGGGGACTGCGCGCTCTACCAGTACCGGGCGAAGACCGGTTCCCCACTGACCTCTGTTCTCGACGACACCGAACTCCAACGGCGGCTGGTGCGGCCGCCGGAGGAGCCGACCGGGCTGTTCTCCGCCAACCACGCGATCACCGCCGGCCTTGATCCGCTGTTCCTCCCGTGGACCGGCGGCGAGCGGACCGGCCTGACCGGGGCGTGGGTGGGCCAGGGCAGCGCGGATGAGGGCTACCGGATCCGGTGGCGTTGGCTGTGGCCGCTCACGGCGTTCACGACGTCCCGGACCAGGGCCCCTCGGCTCCGCGACGGACTGGTCGCCCGACCGGCGCCCACCGGGACGAGCGGCTGGAACCCCGGTGCCCTTCCCGAACTTCCCCTGCGGCCCCGGACACGACCGGTGGAGGGCGCGGGGAGCTGACCGCCACGGGTGATCTCCGGTGGCCCCACCCGGCCGGTGGGGAAAGAATGTCTGTCGGCAAGATTCTCAGGTGCCTGTCGGCGGCCTCGCCCTCTCGGGGGTGGTCGTCGCCAGGTTCCGACCACGGCAGTGGCAGGCCGACGAACCAGGAGATCGCAGTGACCACGGGTGCGTTCGCGGCCGCGCGGGCCTTCGACCCGGCCAGGTTGACGATGGCCAGGCGCCTTCTCGGGTTGAGCAAGCGTGAGTTGGCGGAATGGATCGGCCGGCCGGCCGCACTGCTCTCCCGGTTCGAACTCGGCCAGTCACGACCCGATGTAACCGTGCTCTCCCGCTGCGCCCAGGTGATGGACCTTCCCGTGGGGTTCTTCGCCGCTGGCCGTCCCCAGCTGAGGCTGGACACCACCAACGCGCACTTCCGCTCGTTGCGTGCCACCACGGCCACGCAGCGCCTCCAGGCCCTCGCCCAGGTGGAACTGCTGTGGGAGGTCCTGTCCCGGTTGGAGGACCTCATCGAGCTGCCGGCGGTCGACCTGCCCTCCACCGGCACCGGGAGCGACCCGGCCCGGGCCGCCCGGACGGTCCGTCGGAGCTGGGGCGTCCCAGCGGGGCCGGTCCCGCACCTGGTCCGCACCCTGGAGGCCCGGGGCGTCGCCGTCGCCCGGTTGTCCATCCCGGACAACAAGAACATCGACGCGTTCTCCTCGGCGAAGGGCGGCCGTCCGATCATCGCGCTCACCGACCGGGGGAACCCGCTGCGCCAACGGTTCTCCGTGGCGCACGAGCTGGGCCACCTGCTGCTGCACCCGGAACCCGCGCCCGGCAACTCCCGGCACGAGGCGGAGGCGAACGCCTTCGCCGCGGAGTTGTTGATGCCGGCGACGGAGATCGGGGACCTGTTGCCGGTGGACCCGGAGCCGACGGCCCTCCGCGACCTCGGCCACCGGTACGGGGTGTCGATGGCGGCGCTCGCCGTGCGCGGACGCACCCTGGGTTTCTACTCCGACACGACCTACCGCGACGTCATGGCCGAGCTGTCCCGGCTCGGTCTCCGCACCGACGAACCGGTCAGCGAGGTCTTCCCGGGGGAGGAGCCGACCCTGCTCCGCACGGCCACCGAGATGGCGGCGGACCAGGGGGTGGGGTTGGCTGAGCTGGCAGCGCGGATCGAGGTCACCCCGGCGATCGTCCGCCGGCTGCTGGGGATCCCCGACC
>NZ_AGVX02000065.1 GCF_000239155.1 Actinoalloteichus spitiensis RMV-1378 | reverse complement strand
CCGCCCCACGGCGGCGGATCCGCTCCGGGCGGAGGCCGAACCGGCCGCGCTCCTCCCCGAAGACCCCGCCCGCCGGGTAGGGCGCGGGAACGACCGCTCCGGTCTCCTCGGCGGTGCGCGCCGCCCTCCGCCCCCGCGCGGGCTCCCGCTGGTCGGGCGGGACCGTCCGGGCGAGCCGGACGTCCCGCCGCGCCGCGCTGGCCGCCGTCAGAACCTGGGGTGCTCCCCGGTCAGCAGGACGGCTGGCCGGTTCTCGCCATCCCCGACCACGTCCGGGGTCCGGCGGACCTCACCGACCACCCAGGCGGGCACGTGGCGGGCGGTGAGCACGGCCAGCGCGCGGTCGGCCTCCTCGGCGGCCACGACGGCGACCATGCCGACCCCCATGTTGAAGGTCTGCTCCATCTCGTCCCGGCCAACGCGCCCGCGCTGTTGGATCATGGAGAAGACGGGTGAGGGGGTCCAGGTGCCCCGGTCCACCACGGCGGTGAGCCCCTCGGGCATCACCCGCGAGAGGTTGCCGGCGAGGCCGCCCCCGGTCACGTGCGCGAAGGTCCGGACCTCGGTCTCGGCGATCAGTGCCAGGCAGTCCTTGGCGTAGATGCGGGTCGGTTCCAGCAGTTCCTCCCCCAGCGAGCGACCGAACTCCTCGACGTGCCCCGAGAGGGGGACCCGCGCGATGTCCAGCAGCACGTGCCTGGCCAGCGAGTAGCCGTTGGAGTGCAGACCGGAGGAACCCAGGGCGATCACGGCGTCACCGGGGCGCACCCGGTCCGGCCCGAGCAGGGCGTCCTCCTCCACGACTCCGACGCCGGTCGCCGAGAGGTCGTAGTCGGTGGCGGCCATCATGCCCGGGTGCTCGGCGGTCTCGCCGCCCAACAGCGCGCAGCCAGCCTGCACGCACCCCGTGGAGATGCCCTTGACCAGCTCGGCGATCCGCTCCGGCACGACCTTGCCGACAGCGATGTAGTCCTGGAGGAACATCGGCTCGGCCCCGCACACGACCAGGTCGTCCACCACCATCGCGACGAGGTCGATGCCCACCGTGTCGTGGACGTCGAGCGCCTGCGCGATGGCGATCTTGGTGCCGACCCCGTCGGTGGACGAGGCGATCACCGGCTCCCGCCACCGGTCGAGGCGCAGCTTGAACAGGCCCGCGAACCCCCCGAGGCCCCCCATCACCTCTGGCCGGGTGGCCTTGGCCGCCCACGGCTTCAACCGTTCGACGGCTTCGTCCCCCGCGGAGATGCTGACTCCGGCCGCGGCATAGGTGGCGCTGGACATCTCGGGCTGGGCAGTCACAACTGGCTCCATGTCATCTGCTGACAAAATCTCGTCGGCCACGCTACGCACGGTGATTCCGGTCATCGCCCTCACGGGCGGCCCCGGCGGCGTCACACGCGCGCGGTCGCCATCCACCTTTCCCAGGTCGACGCCTCATCGGCGGTGAGACGTCCGTTCACGACCGATGCTTACTCATGGCCGACGTAGCGCGTCGGCCGCGCCGTTGCCTTGCGGCTGTGCTGGCTCCGCGGGACCGGCCACTCCGCGCTCCGCGCCACCGTCAAGACCCTCGAGCAGAAACTTGCCGATCATCCGGTCGGCGGGCAGCGGGATCGGGTAGTCACCGTCGAAGCACGCGGCGCACAACCTGGTCCTGGGCTGCTCGGACGCGGCGATCAGCCCGTCCAGTGAGACGTAGCCGAGCGAGTCGGCTCCGATCGACCGGCGGATCCCGTCCTCGTCGATCCCGTTCGCGATCAGCTCGGCCGGGGAGGCGAAGTCGATGCCGTAGAAGCAGGGCCAGCGGACCGGTGGCGAGGCGATCCGGACGTGGACCTCGACGGCGCCGGCCTCGCGCAGCATGCGGACCAGCGCGCGCTGCGTGTTGCCCCGCACGATCGAGTCGTCGACCACCACGAGGCGCTTGCCCCGGATGACATCGCGCAGCGGGTTCAGCTTGAGCCGGATGCCCAGCTGGCGGATGGTCTGGGAAGGCTGGATGAAGGTCCGGCCGACGTAGGAGTTCTTGACCAGCCCCTGGCCGTAGGGGATGCCGGACTCCTGGGCGTAGCCCACGGCGGCGGGGGTGCCGGACTCCGGGACCGGGATGACCAGGTCGGCCTCCACCGGGTGTTCGACCGCCAACCGCCGCCCGATGGCGACCCTCGCCGCGTGCACGGAGCGGCCGGCGATGGTGCTGTCCGGGCGGGCCAAGTACACGTACTCGAAGACGCAGCCCTTGGGTTCCGGCGGGGCGAACCGGCTGCTGCGCAGCCCCTCGGCGTCGATGGCGACCAGTTCACCCGGTTCGACCTCGCGCACGAAGGAGGCCCCCACGATGTCGAGGGCGGCGGTCTCGCTGGCGACGACCCATCCCCGGTCGAGCCGACCGAGGCAGAGCGGGCGGACCCCCTGGGCGTCGCGGGCCGCGTAGAGGGTGGTCTCGTCGGAGAAGACGAGCGAGAACGCTCCCCGCAGCGCGGGCAGCAACTCCAGCGCGGCGTTCTCCAGCCCGGTGTCGGCGGCGGCGGTCGCCAGCAATGCGCACACGACGTCGGAGTCGGTGGTGGCCGGGGGCGTGCCGTCCCGCCGGGTGGCGGTGCGCCCCTCCTCGGCCGCGCCCTCGGTCAGCTCGCGGAGCCGCTCGGCCAGTTCGGCGGTGTTGACCAGGTTCCCGTTGTGCCCCAGCGCCAGACCGCTGCCGGTGGCGGTGGTCCGGAACGTGGGCTGGGCGTTCTCCCAGCTGCCGGAGCCCGTGGTCGAGTACCGGTTGTGGCCGACGGCGACGTGGCCCCGCAGCGAGGAGAGCACCTGCTCGTCGAAGACGTGGCTCACCAGGCCGAGGTCCTTGTAGACCACCAGCTTGGAGCCGTCGCCCACGGCGATGCCTGCGGCCTCCTGACCTCGGTGTTGCAGGGCGTACAGGCCGTAGTAGGTGAGCTTCGCCACCTCCTCGCCGGGAGCCCAGACACCGAAGACCCCGCACTCCTCGTGGGGAACGTCCCGCTCCACGTCACCCGGCTGGGCGGTCGTGTCCGGTGGGACGGGGGTAGCGGAGGACGCGGAACGGCACGGCGACCCACTTGCGGCCGCGGGCTGGTGGGTGACCACCGGAAACTCCCTCACAACGGAGCTGGATGCCTCGGCGTGCCCGGGGCCGGACGCGGGACGCGCCGCGGAAGACCACCCGGGACCGCCACGTTCGTCTTCGAGTGTAAGCCGACTCGCTCCCGGCACCGCACCGCGAGCCGCGAATTGGGCCACCCAGGCATGTCGCCGACCTACTCGTCCGGTTTCACCACCGGGAGCCAACCGCGCAGGTCAGCACGGTTTCCGGAGGCCGAGACGCGGCCAGAGCCCACCGCGTCGGCCCACTCGGCGCGGCCGGTGGCGAGGTCCAGCCAGGTCCTGGCGTCCGTCTCGACCACGTTCGGCGGGGTCCCCCGGCTGTGGGTGGGGCCCTGCCCGCACTGCACGGCGGCGAAGGGCGGTACCCGCACCTCGATCGCTCCTCCTGGAGCGACGGCGGCCAGGGTGCGCAGGCTGAGCCGGACCGCCTGCCCGAGGACGCGGCGGTCGGGTTCGGGAGCCTCGCCGCGCAGCCAGGGCACGACGGCCGTGACGGCGGCTCGGAGTTCGTGGGGGTCGACTGACCGGCGGGCTGGCACCTGGGCAGCGTAGACCTGGCGGTCGCTGGCGAACGCGGAGTGGCCGGGACCCGGACCGGACGGTGGTGTGGGCGCCCCCAGCCGGGTGGACTCAGACGGTGGGTGAGGTCTGGAGGCCTGGCCCGGCGCGAGGTCCGGGCGCGAGGGGCGTCGGGCGGGCGACCCCGCCACGCCCCGGCGGCGGGGACGGCTGGGGGCGGTCCGTCGCGCCCGCCCCGAGGTGCGGCACGGGGGTGACCGTGGCCCCTGCTCCCCACGGCCGCTCCGGCCTCGTCGGCGGGCCCCGCCGG
>NZ_AGVX02000066.1 GCF_000239155.1 Actinoalloteichus spitiensis RMV-1378 | reverse complement strand
GACCGAGAGCGATATCGGCCGCCGCCGCCGCTCCGAACCCCGCGTGCGCGAGCCCACCAGCCCGGTGGTGCCGCCACGACCTGTGGCGGTGGCGTCCTCGCGGTGTTCATGCCCGCGCTCGCGGTGTCCGTGATCACCGGGCTCCCCGGACCGGCACGACCACGACGAGCATCCGTCGGGGTGACCGTCCTCCTCCGCGCTGTCCACTGCCACGTCTGCCGAGTCGCAGGTGATCAACCGCAGCTGCTCCTTCCTCCTGGACCTGGGGCGGGTCGAGGTCGACCCGCCCCGGAGGAGAGCAGGAGCGGTGCGGCAACTACCGGCGGCGCGACTCCTGCCCTTGCCTGGTGGCGTGCGGGTAGCCGGGGCGGATGGCGCGGTCGAACCCGGTTGCCTCGGCCCAGCCGTCCGGGTCGTTGTCGCGTATCCAGCGCCCCAGCCCGCGTCGCCGTGGAACGGGCACCCGGCTTCCCTGTCAACTCTGGCTGTGTTGTAGCGATCTCTCATTTGACTCCTGGTCTGGGTTGGTGAGGTGACTTGTCGGCGTACCGGGAAAAGTGCTCAGGCGTGTACAGACGAACGTGCTCAGTCGCGGGACCGGGAGGACAACCCTGCGGCCGTGGGGGTGTCCGCGAGCGTCCATGACTCGACGGCGGTCTGAACCTGGAGCACGCGGGCGTAGGCTCTCAGGGATGCGGATAGGCGAGCTGTCCAAGCGCACGGGCGTGAGTCCGCGCTCACTGCGGTACTACGAAGAGCAGGGCCTGCTGACCAGCTCACGCTCCGACGCGGGGCAGCGTCACTATTCCGATGCTGCGGTCCAGCGCGTGTCACTCATCCGACAGCTGTTCGACGCGGGTATGTCCAGCAGGGTGATCGCGACTGTGCTGCCGTGTGTGGACGTCCCGGGTGACCTGGGCGTCGCCGAGGAGACGTTCACGGCGATGATGCGCGAGCGCGACCGGATCGACGCCGACATCGCGCACCTGATCGAGACCCGGGATGCACTCGACGTGCTGATCAGGGCCAACAGCCGGCACCGGGCGGAGCTGTCCACGGCCCCGGAACCCGGTGGCGCAGTCGGCCTGATGCTGTGATCTGCATCTCAGCCGGTTGCCCCTCACATCAATGTCAGAGGTGAGGATGGTGACAACGTCCGGAATCACCGGGTCGGTCGTACGAGAGGCGGCGGAAGATGGGGCAGGCGTGGGGTTTCGGCAGGTATGGCGGGCCCGAGGTGCAGGAGTTCTTCGATCGTCCCGATCCCGTCCCCGGTCGCGGCGAGGTTTTGATCCGGGTCGACGTCGCCGGCGTGAATCCCCTCGACCACGTTCTGCGCTCGGGTCTGGTCGACGGGCTCGACAGCGGGCGTCCGTTTCCCCGCGTGCTGGGCATGGAGGCAGCCGGAACCGTTCTCGCCCGGGGCGAGGACGTCAACGGGCTCGAGGTGGGTGACGCGGTCTTCGGCTTCGCACTCACCGGTGGCGGCACCTACGCCGAGACGACGGTGCTGTCCGCGCCGAACACCGCGCGCATCCCGGAGGGTCTGTCCGCGACCGTGGCGGCAACGCTGCCGGTAGCCGGGACGACCGCGGTGGACGTGCTCGACCAGCTCAGTCTCCCGGCCGGTGCCACGGTCCTGGTCAACGGAGTCGGGGGCGGGGTCGGCCTCGCCGTCGCCCGGCTGGCTATCGGGCGCGAGCTGCGTGTGATCGGCACCGGGAGTACCGCCAAACGCGAGCACGCCGAGGCCATCGGGGTGCGGTTCATCGACTACACCGCCGAGGACGTCGCCGCCGCGGCACGCGGGCTGGTTCCGGACGGCTTCGACGGGATCGTCGACCTGGTCGGAGGCACCTCGCTGCGGACGGTCGCTCCGCTGGCCCGGGATCCCCGCAACGTCATCGCTGTGGGTGATATGTCTGTGCCCGATCTCGGTGGGCGTTTCGTCGAGCGTCGCGTCGACCGCGAGAACCTGGAGCGGTCGGCCCGGCTGGCCCTCGACGGACTCCTCGCACCCGTAATCACTGCGGTCCATCCGCTCTCCGACGCCCCGGCCGCCCTCGCCACCGTCGAGAACGGTCACACCTCGGGCAAGGTTGTCATCAAGGTGGCATGAGATGTGCCCGGCCGTCTGACGCTGTCGACCGTCCACTGCGGACTGACGGGAACCCGTGGTCAGCGCATCATCAACTGAGCACGTTCACCTGTACGGGGTTGAGCACGCTCAGGCGTACGCCGACAGTGACTCCGTGTAACAGCGGAGAAAGTTGGTTCTGTGGTCTCGTCCTGACCGCTCCGCGGTCAGGACGAGACGAGGCGGCGCGACTACGAGCCGGGCTCGGGGTCCGGGCGCAAGGCCGTCACGGGGGCTCGCTTATGCCCCGACTGGCCGCGGAGCTGGTGGTTCTCAACGGTGAGGACGTTCACCACGCGGGCGAATGTCTCGATCTCGGCCTGCTGTCGCTTGTTCTCCTCGATCAGCTCGGCCAGTCGCTCCTTGGTCTTCTTCAGCTCGGCCCTCAGTTTGCGTTCGCTGTCGGGGACCCGTCCCTGAGCTCGGACCTTCGCGTAGAACTCGTCCTTGAGGTCGGTATGCCGGTGGGTGAGGACGTGCCGTTTCACGTCCGCCTCGGCGGCCAGCGCGAGGACGGTCAGCGCTCCGTCGGACCGCAGCGGGGTGCCGGCCAGCAGCCGGTCCATCGCGGCCCTGATGTTCTTCCTCTCGTTGTCGTAGCTCACAAGTCGGCCCCCGCTGCCGCCAGGACGCGGTCGTGGTCGTGCTGGTCGGCGAGCTCGGCCAGGACCTGGGCCCGTTCCCGCAGCCGGTCGGCCAGCGGTTCGGGAACCAGGCCAGAGACGGCCTGACGACCCAAGTCATCGGCCGCTTCCCGAAGTTGATGTGCGTGGGCATCGGTGCGGGCGATGTTCGCGCAGTTGACCTTGCAGCGGTCCAGGCTGGGGGTCTCGCTCTTCGCGTTGCGGCCGGGATGGCAGAGCGCTTTGGCCCGGTCGTAGTTGCAGAACAGAAATGCCTCCTTGTTCTCGAAGACGTTCAGGGTCGGGTCGGCCAGCAGGTCTTTGGCCTGACGAACGGAGGTGATGAGACCGCCGAAGCGGTGGTGTTCCTGGACGGCGGCGTTGATCAGACGCCTCGCGGCGGGGCCCGAGACGCCCTCGCCGTCCTGGATGGCCTCGTAGACCTCGCTGAGTTGCTCGGCGACGTTGCGGGCGGTTTCGAAGTCGAGAAGGTCGTGGATGCCGCCGCGCGAGCGCGATCCGTAGCCCTCGCTGATCAGCGTGCGCATGTGCCCGTACTGAACCGCCAGCGCAACCAGCCCGCCCGGCCTGCGGGCGATGTGCCAGGCCAGAGTGCGGCGGAAGCGGCCCGTGCCGACCCGCCCATGCAGGTCGGCCGGGATTGCCTCAGCCTGTCGTCCCCGGTTATGAGCATGGGTGTTGACCCACTCGATGAACGACTCGATGCGGTTGCTCATCGTGGCGATCGCCAGCGACCTGCCGCTGCGGCGCTCGGGCTGGAGCGGATCGTGGACCTCGATTGCGAACAGCAGTCCGTGCCCGCCGAGCTGTTCCAGCACCCGCACTGCCGTGACGACCTGTGGGACTGCCACCCAGGGAGCTTCGCGTACGACTCCGGCGGATTGATGATTGCCGTCCTCGTCGCGGGCGACCTTGAACTGCCGGGCATAGATGAGGTGCCGCCGGGCCGCCTCCGGCGGCCCCTGCGGATCCGGGCAGCACCCGTTCTCCAGCGCCAGGATCTCCCCCGTCCGCATCCTCGTGAGATAGCCCAGGACGATGAAACAGGCGGTGACCAGGTGTTTCAGGACCCCGGGGACGTCGTGGAAGTCGAACGGACCGTGCCAGGGCTCCCCGCCCAGCTTCGCGGTGATGGGGGTGTCCAGCAGACACCGGCCGGGATTTTGGACCTTGTATGCCTTCCAGCGCGGATAGTTCATGACCTGGTGGACCTTGGCGATCGGAGTCCCCGTCAGCCCGGCCAGAAACACCCCGGGCGTCGAGATCTTCGTGTCTCTGATCAATGCCGGGACGGGCCTGCCCTCGGCCTCCAACTGTTCGAGGTAGGTGACCAGCCGCCGACCCGATCCCTTCTTGAACGGGCCCTTCAGCCCTTCCGCGATCTCGACCAGCCGTCGGTGTTCCTCGAAGGCGGCCAGGATGTCGTCGGCGTACTCCTCGACGAACCGCAGGGCCCAGACCAGCAACGACCCCATCGTCGCCGGGGCGATCGGCTCGGTGACGTTCTCGCCCAGCGGCGAGGCCGCCGGCAGGTAGTCGTCCATGCCTTCCGCGCCCCAGGGCGGTGCGACGAGCCGGTCGGCGTCGGGCAGATACAGCAGTCCGCAGTAGTGCAGCCGGGAGAGCGCGATCAGATGACTGGTGACCGTGTTGCGAGCCAGCCCTCGCACCTTGTCGAGATGGTGGCTGTAGTCCGACAAGTCCCCGGCCGTCACCAGCGAGAGCTGCTTGATCCCGCGCTCGTCGAGCCACTGGGCGAACATCGACCAGTCGCTGACCGTCCTCGTGATCCGGCCCACGCTGAGCTTGGAGCGCATGGCGCCGCCGCGCAGGGCAACGTCCCTGTCGGGCAGCGGGTAGTTGATCAAAGTCCAGGATGCGTAACGGAACGGCTCCCTGAAGACCTCGGGGAACCATCGCCAGCGGATGATGTCATCCGTCTGCGAGGGGTTCTGGGTCAGCGCAAGCAACGACCAGCCGTCGTCGCCGTAGCGGGGCACGAAGTCGCGGCGGCCCTCGACCGCCCGGTCGGGATCGAACACGAAGGCGTCGGCCGCCCGGGCCGCGAAGCGGGGGTTCAAGGCCAGGGTCATGCGTCTAATCCCTTCTTCAGCAGCTGGTCAATGACCCTTCGTTCGTGGGCACTTGCCTTCTCCAGGGCGTCGTTCCATTCCGTGTTGGTGAAGTCGGGGGCCTTGCGCAGGTCCCGCAGCCGCGTGAAGGGCTCGCGCCAGTCCTGGTCCCACACCTCCGGCGAGAGCACCGCCCTCAACTCCTCCAGCACGTACAGCAGATAGGCCAGCCGCGGCAGGTGACGCGGGGTGATCACGGCGTTCGGGCAGGCCGTGCAGAGCAGGAACGATGCCCGGCAAGGCACCCCCTGTTCCGCGAACGGGCTGTGGGTGTAGTCGCTGCAGCTGGTGGTCGTGGTGTCCTGGTCCACGTCCGTGTCCGTCCGGCTGATCTGGGCCTTGAACGACGACCTGGCTGCCTCGATCGCCTCCTCGACCCCGTCGGTGATCACCGGTTGGGCTGCCGCGTGCGTGCGCGGGTCCGGCAGGACATAAGCACCGTCGTGGGTGTCCTGACTGTGCTGCGTGGGCTGCCGCTGATGCGCGATCACCACGGTCTTGCGCAGGCGCCGCAGGTTCAACGAGACCTCGCCGCCCAGCTCCTGGCGCCAGTTGCGCCAGACGTTGGCGTGGAAGTGGCCGTCGAACAGGCCGGCCGTCCCCTCGCCGTAGGCGGCCCGCCGCTGAGCGAGCCGCCAGACGATCAGCCGGTCGGTGGGTGCCCCCACGTTTTTCAGCATCTCCCGTGCCGGGGCGGTGGACTCGATCGCGTGCGTGATCAGCCGTCCGGGAGAGTTCGCTCCCCAGTCGGCCAGGTTCCTCGTCTCATAGCGGTCCGCCGGGCGGCGGCGCCGCTTCTCCAGCTCGACCCGGTAGATGATCTGTCCCTCGTTGCCTGCGTCGGGGCTGGCATCGGGCACCTTCATCTCGACGACCGGTGTCGCGTTCCACCCGTAGGCCGCGATGATCAGGATCATCAGTGCGCAACCCTCATCGGTGGTCAGGAACAGCCGCATCCATGTGTCCTCGGCCCGGTTGCCGCCCAGGGCTTCGGTGTAACGCGGGTCGGGGCGGTGGCGTCCGTCCGGGCGGATGAAGAACGGCGTCTCGCCGGTGCGGATCAGCTGGTCCAGTGCCTCACCGATGAGCCAGCCGTCTGTACCTCTTTCGAACTGGCCCGCCCGCCAGCCAAGGAGGTGCTGCCGGTTGGCACGGATGCGATGCAGAGCTGGTCGGAACCGCTGAGTGGCAAGCAGCTTGATGCGGTCGAACTCGGCGTCGCTGTAGGCGGTCTCCTTCGGCGCCTTCTCCTTCGGCATCCGCTTGCTCATCAGCTTCCGGGTCTCCTCGGGCACCAGCGGATGCTGCTTCAGCAGCCGGGCGACCTTGCGGACCTGCCGGCTGCCCGTGGAGTTCGGCGTGCGGCTCAGCCGCCAGGCCGCCCAGATGTCCGCAGTCAACTCGCCCAGAGATTGCGGAACGTGCTCCTGCTCGGCCAGGAAACGGCTGAAGTAGAGCAAGATCAACCAGGTCTCCCGGCTGGAAGGCAGCGTCTTCCAGGTGCCGGTGGGCCCGCACTGAACGGCGAACGCCTCCGCCAGTTCGCGCTGCAGCCGCGGACCGACCGCCAGCTGGCCGAAGTCGTAACTGGCCTTGTTCGCCCCGTCCTCGGCCACGTGCCAGACCAGCAGATCACCCGGCTCCAGCGGCGGCTTGCGCCGGTGCCCCTCATCCCCGGGCAACACAGCGCGTCGTCCTCGCGTACTCATACCAGTGCCTCACTGTCCAGGACGCGCTCCGACATCTTCGCGATCCGGCTCAGCAGCTCGTTGGTGCCGGGGTCGGCCTCGTCCAGCAGCAGCGACCTAATCTGCAGATCCGAAACGGGAGCGAGGTAGATCTTGCGGGTGGTCTCCTCGCTCGCGTGATCGAGGAGGTCCTTGACCATCCGCCAGGCATCCCCATAGAGCAGGCGGAAGTCCCGCCGCTCCTCCGGCGTGAGTCCGAACCGTTTGTCCAGCGCGTGCATCAGCGCGACCAGCACCTTCAACGCGAACGAGTGCCTGGCCATATGGGGTGTGAAGTAGGGGGGGCTGGGCAACCTTGCTCTCCAGCACCCTGCGGCAGCGCTCGGACGCCGCCCGGTAAACCGCCTCCCACGAATGCGGCTGAAACGGGCGCCCGTCCTGCGACAGCCACAGCCACAACGGCTCCAGACCGCTATCTCCCTCAACGAACAGGCGCTGACGGTCCTCGACGTCCAGCGACGACAGAGGCCGCTGGACCGACTGCCCGTTCTCGTCCCAGAAGTGCAGGATCGACCGCTGCCGACCGGACCGCTTCTCCAGGACCCAGATGTCGTCCATCGCCTCGTAGACGCCTTTGGCCTGAGCCCGGCGGATCACCGCCCGCCTCGTCGTCCGCTCGTAGGCGGCGACCGACCGCAGATCCTCAACGGCGACGTAGAACGTCCGCTCGCGCCGGCTCTTCGTGGCCGCCTTCGCCAGCCGCCCGTCGAAGAAGCGCTTCACGCTCTCCTCCAGGGCCGGCACCTCGAAAGTCAGCAGCGAACCGCCCTCCGACAAACGCATCCCCGACGAAAACAGCAGGTCGGAGTAGGCGGCATTGCGGTCGTCGTTCCGGCCCCGAAACGACGGATCCCGGCGCCCGTCCGCGGTGTAGCCGCGCAGACCCACGTCCCTCCACAACCGGTAGGCCCGCGGAGTCAGCCACTTCACGTTGCTCGACCTCGCGTCCTTCGCCCGCTGGGCTGGAACGCTGACCATCTCGCCATGGCGGCCCAACACCTCCCGCATCACCACCGGGTTGGCCGCGACATACCTCTTCGCCGCCGCCCACTTGTAGAGCCGGGCCAGCGCGGACAGCTCGCGGTCCCACTTCGAGCCGCCGATCCGCCGAGGATTCCGAGGCGACCATCGCCGCCAGTCCTCGAAATCGAGCAGGTCTTCGACCTCGGCATCGCACCAGTTCTTGCCCCGCTGCCACAGGAAGTTGAAGAACAGACAGCAGTCCCCGGCGTAGTTCCGCCGCGTCTCCCTGGCCAGATGCGCGAACGCCGAACGCGTCGTGTACAGCGTCAGCCGCGGGTCCACCTGGTAGTTCGGGTCCGTGAAGAACACGTCCCCCGGGTCGATCCGAGCGGCCTCCTCCCGTACGTCGAGGTCGGCCCACTCCTTCAACACTGGGTGATCGCTCACCTCTGCGGCGTGCCGTCTCGTCACCCAGTGCACTTGCCAGAACTTGCTCACACGTCCCTCTTCGCTCGCAACACGTACCGCTGCAACACGAAGATTCAATAGGGAACTGCGAACAGGCTGACTTCGTTGTCTCCCCGAAACCTCGTTCGGCGAGGAACTCGATGCACCTGTCCCGGTCGACGCCGGGACCGACCAGCGGGACGACGAGCACCGTGCCGGTCCTGGCTGGGCGGTAGGCACGACGGTCACGTCCGCGCACCGGAACCCCCGGCTGGTGGGTGCGCCTGGGCCGCGGATCCCTGGACGCCCAGGCGGTGCCGCCCGCGCCGGGACCGGGACACCGAGGCGGGCACGCCGACCCACGCGACCGGTGTGATCCGCCACCGAAACCCGAGGGCACGGACGGCGGGGCGGGCCGGGTGGACCCCGGCCGACGGGCGGACCGGGGCGGGACGCGCTCCCGGTCCGGGCCACGGCTCCCCGGTCAGCCCAGGAGCGTTCCGGTCGCGGTCGTCACCAGTTCCTTGGCGTGCGGGACCAGGAAGAAGTGGTCGCCGGGCAGGACCCGCACGGTGCAGCCGGCACCGGCCTGCGCGGCCCACTCCCCCAGCTCCTCCTCACTGGCGCGGGGGTCGTCGTCGCCACCGAACACCGTCAACGGCACGTCCAGCGGTGCCTCCTCGCTGTACCGGTAGTTCTCGTTGACGGCGAAGTCCGCGCGCAGGGTGGGGAGGAACAGCTCCAGCAGGGCGGGTTCGGTGAGGACCTCCTCCGGGGTCCCGCCGATGCGCCGCAGTTCGGGGATCAGCTCGGCCGTGCTCAGCGTGTGCAGCACCCGCCGGGGGTTCGGGCGCTGCGGCGCGGTGCGCCCGGACACCACCAGGTGCGCCGGCGGGGTCGCACCCCCGGCGCGGAGCCGCCGGGCCAGTTCGAACACGACCAGCGCGCCCATGCTGTGCCCGTAGAGGGCGTAGCGGCCGGTGAACTGGTCTCCGACGGCGTCGAGCAGCTCGTCCAGCAGCGGGCCGAGGTCGCGGTGCGCGGTCTCGGCCATGCGTTCGGCCCGACCGGGAGGCTGGAGCGGGCACACCTGGACCTCGGGGGGCGCCAGCCGACGCCACTCGGCGTAGGCGGCGGCGCTGGCGCCGGCGTGCGGGAAGCAGAACAGCCGGGGCGCGGCGCGGTCGGGCACGCCGAACGGCAACCAGCGGGAAGCCGTCATCGTGTCTCCACCGTCAGGTACCCGGGCATGGGTTGCACCACCTCGAGGTCGGACTCGAACACCACGGAGTCGCCGTCGCGGGTGAGCTCGCGGAACCCGGCGAAAGCGTAGGTCACGTACATCATGCGGTTGCGGCCCGTCTCCACGAAATCCGCCCGCAGCCTGGCGCCGTCCGCCTTGGCCAGTCGCATGACGTGGTTGAGCAGCACGGTGCCCACGCCCCGCGCCATCACCCGGCAGGACATCAGCATCATCCGCAGGTGCCAGACCTCGTCGCCGCGTTCGACGAGGGCCAGGCCGATCTTGCCGTAGTCGCCGTAGCGGTCGGTCAGCGCGGCGACGAGCAGCAGGTGGTCCTCGGACCGGCGGAGCTGGTCGAGTTCCTCGTAGGAGTAGGTGCGGCCCGTGGAGTTGAGCTGGTTGGTGCGGACGGTGAGTTCCTCGGCGCGTTGGAGGTCGGCCTCCTCGGCGCGGGAGATGGTGAACCGGAGGTCGAGGGTGGCCAGGAACTCCTCGCTGGTGCCCTGGTAGTCCTGTTCGGCCTGGTCGCGGACGGCGGCGCTGCGGTACATGGCGCGGCGGTGCCGGGACTCGTCGGTGACGAAGCGGGGGCGGAACTCGTCGCGGCGCAGCGCCTCGGTGATGTGCGCGGCGTCCACAGTGGTCACCTCGGGCAGCGCGAAGCGGACCTCCTCGCGTTCGAAGGGTTGGTCGTCGACGAAGGCGAGGGCGTCCAGGCCGATGTTGAGGTCCCTGGCGATCTGCTCGATGGAGGCGGACTTGGGGTTCCAGGTGATCTTCGGGTAGAGGAAGTAGTGGTCCAGGCCCTCGGCCCGCAGTCGTCGCATGGCCAGTTCGGCGTCGTTGCGGCTGGCGATGGAGTGCAGGACGCCGAGCTCGTCGAGGCGGCGGAGTTCGGCGACGACCTCGGGGCGGACGGTGACCTGGTCGTCCTCGAGCAGGACACCGTCCCAGACGGTGTTGTCCAGGTCCCACACGACGCACTTGATCTGCCCCGGCCGGGGCGTCGGTGCGGCCGCGGCCTCGCCGGCGGTGGGGGTGCTGGTCACGGCGTTACCTCCCGGTGGGCGTGGTCGGCGATGGCGGTCTGCTGGAGTTCGGTGGAGCCCTCGATGATCTCCATGACCTTGGCGTCCCGGTAGAGCCGGGCGACCGGGGAGCGCGGTCCGCAGCCCAGGGCGCCGTGGATCTGGACGGCGTCGCTGGCGGCGCGGGCGGCGGCGGTGGCGGCGAAGTACTTGGCGACCCAGCTGGCGGTGACGACGCCCGGGTCGTCGGTGTCGCGGAGCCGTCCGGCCTCGGCGCACAGCAGGCGGGCCGCCCGCCGGTTGGTGATCATGTCGCTGAGCATGCGGCGGACGAGCTGGCGGTCGGCGAGGACCCCGTCTCCGGAGGGGCGGGTGGCGGTGACCTCGGCGCAGGCTTCGAGGGCGGCGCCGATGATGCCGACGCTGCCGCTGGCGACGCTGAGCCGGCCGAGGTCCAGGGCCGAGGTCATCACGGTGGCGGCGGCCCAGCCGGGTGGGCCGAGCACGGCGTCGGGGCCGAGCCGGACCTGGTCGAAGCGGATGTCGGCGAGCATGCTGGCCCGGGTGCCGAGGATTCCGGAGAGGGGCCGGACGGTGACGCCGGGGGCGTCGGCGGGGACGAGGAACGCGGTCATCGCCTTCCCGGTGCGGGCGAAGACGAGGAACAGGCCGGCGAGTTGACCGCCGGTGATCCACTTCTTGTGCCCGGTCAGGACCCAGCCGCCGCCGTCGGGTTCGGCGCTGGTGGCGGCCACGGAGGTGTCGCTGCCGCCTTCGGGTCCGGTGAGGCAGAAGGCGGCGAGCGGTCGGCCGGCGGCCAGTCCGGGCAGCAGGCGGTCCCGCTGGTCCTGGTCGCCCCAGCGCCACACCGACCAGCTGACCATGCCGTGCACGGTGAGCAGGCTCCGCAGGGAGGAGCAGCCCCGCCCGACCTCCTCGTGGAGCCGGGCGAGGGTGACCATGTCGGTGCCGGTGCCGCCGTGCTCCTCGGGGAGGAACGGGGCCCACAGGCCGAGCTCGGTGACGCGGCGCAGCAGGTCGTCGGGCACCCGTTCGTCCTCGTCGTACTCCTCCACCCGGGGGCGGATCTCGGTGTCGACGAACTCGCGGACCCGGGTCGGGTCGGGCGGGGCCGGTGGCGCGGGTTCTCGGGTGTCGGTGGTGGTCACCGGTCAGCCCGCCGTGGCCTCGGTGCCGGTGCCGACCCTCTCGACCAGGGCCGCGATGGCGGTGACCGAGCTGAAGTTCTCCCGGCGCAGTTCGTCGTTGGGCACCCGGACGCCGAGCCGTTGCTCGACGAACATGACGAGTTCCATCGCGAACAGGGAGTTGACGAATCCTAGGGCGAAGATGTCCTGGTCGTCGTCGAGGGTGAGCTGCGGGAAGCGGCCGGTGATGAACTGGCGGATCTCCGCGCGGACGTCCTGGGACATGGGTCTTGGTCCTCCGGGGGTGGCGGGTCAGGGGGTGGTCGGCGCGGGGGCTGCGCCGTCGTAGGTGTAGAAGCCCCGGCCGGTCTTGCGGCCGTGGTGTCCGGCGTCGGTCATGCGTTTGAGCAGCGGGCAGGGCCGGTACTTGCTGTCGGCGAAGTGGTCGTGGAGGACCTCGACGCTGTGCAGGATGGTGTCGACGCCGATGAGGTCGGCGGTCTCCAGCGGTCCCATCGGGTGGCCGAAGCAGCTGCGGAACACCTCGTCGACGGTGGCCGCGTCGGCGACCCCTTCGTGGACCAGGAACGCGGCCTCGTTGACGGTGAGCATGAGGACGCGGTTGGAGACGAAACCGCAGGCGTCGTTGACGGGGATGGCCTTCTTGCCGATGGAGTCGAGCAGGGTCCGCACCGTGGCGAGGGCCTCGTCCGAGGTGTGTTCGCCGGGGATGATCTCGACGGCGGGTTTCATCGGCACCGGGTTCATGAAGTGCACGCCGACGAACCGCTGGGGCCGGCGGGTGAGCGAGGCCAGCCGGGTGATGGGGATGGCCGAGGTGTTCGCGACGAACACGGCGTCGTCGCGGACGGCCGCGTCCAACCGGGGGTAGAGGTCCTTCTTGAGGTCCCAGTTCTCGGTGATGTTCTCGATGACGACCTCGGTGTCGGCGAGCGCGGTGAGGTCCTCGCTGGTGGTGATGCGCCCGAGGACCTCCTCGGCGTCGAGGTCGGGGCCGCCGAGGAAGCGGGACATCCGGCAGTTGCGGTCGATGGTCTCCCTGGCCCGGGTGAGGGCGTCGGGATCGGAGTCGACGAGCACGACGGGGTGCCCGTGCTGCGCGAGGTTCTGCGCGACGCCGGCCCCCATGACTCCGGAGCCGACCACACCGACGTTGGTCACGACTGGTCTCCTGTTCCTGCGGTTGCGGTGGCGGCGAGGGCCCTGGCCAGGCGCCGCACGGTCGGGTTTGCGATCAGCACGTCGGCCTTGGTGCCGCCGAAGCGCGCCCGGACGCGGGTCATCACCCGGACGCCGGCGAGGGAGTGGCCGCCGAGGTCGAAGAAGTCGTCGTTGGCGCCGACGCGGTCGAGGCCGAGGACCTCGCACCAGATGGCGGCCAGGTGGGTTTCGTCGCCGGGGGCCGGGTCCTCGTAGGGGATGTCGAGTTCGGGCCGGGGGTGGCGGAGGGCCGGGGTCCGGTCGGTGCCCCGGGAGTCGGTGAGGGTGGCGATGCGCTCGTCGAGCGGGCCGCAGGAGACGACCAGGTGCGGGGCCCGGTCGAACAGCGACAGGGTCCGTTCGAACAGGTCGGTGCCCTCGGACCGGTCGTGGGTGTAGTCGCGGATGGCCGGGGCCAGGGTGCCCGGGTCGACGCCGTCGGTGAGCCAGGTGTCCCAGTCGACGGTCTGCCAGCGGGCCGGGGTGGTGTCGGTGAGCGCGACGGACTGGGCGTCGAGGGCGGCGTTGGCGGCGGCGTAGGGGCCGTGGCCGAGTCCGCCGAGGAGGGTGGACATCGAGGACACGGCGAGCCGGACGGGTGCCTCGTCCTCGTGGAGCAGGTCGTGCAGGACGCGTTGCCCGGTGACCTTGGAGTGGAAGTGTTCCTCGCAGGCGGCGCGGTCGAGGTCGACGACGGGTCCGTACCGGTCGGCGCGCATCGTGCCGGCGGCGTGGATGACGGCGTCGAGGGGGCCGAACCGCTGGCGGGCGGTGTCGAGCACGTCGGCCATCGCCGCCGGGTCGCCGACGTCGGCGGCGAGGGCGAGCACGTCGGCGCCGAGGCTGCTGAGCCGGCGCAGGGTGGTGATGTGCTGGGCGGTGCGGTCGCTGGTCGGGTCGTGGTGGGCGAGGTGGTCGTCCCACTGGTCCTCGGGGGGCAGCGGGGTGGTCGCGGTGAGGACGAGGCGGGTGCGGCGGGTGGTCACCAGGTGTTCGGCGAGGACCTGGCCGACGGCGCCCAGACCGCCGGTGATGAGGACGGTGCCGCCCTCGGGGATGCGGCGTCCCCGGGTGGGTGGGGCGGGCAGCGGGAGCCGGTCGAAGTGGCGGGA
>NZ_AGVX02000067.1 GCF_000239155.1 Actinoalloteichus spitiensis RMV-1378 | reverse complement strand
GCGACGACCGCGCTACTCGTGCCACTCGCCGGCTGCGTCGCCCCGGAATCCGAACCGTCCGCCCCTCCCACCTCGCCAACACCCTCCGGTCCTGAGGCGTTCCACGACCAGGAACTCGCCTGGGAGGAGTGCGACGAGTACGCGACGACCTCCACCGAGTCCAGCGTCTACGCCCTCAGCGACGGGTTGGAGTGCGCGCGCCTCGAGGTGCCGCTGGACTACGACGAACCCGGCGGCCGGACCATCCACGTCGCCGTCCTACGGCTGCCCGCCTCCGGCGACGCGGTGGGCTCACTGGTGACCAACCCCGGCGGGCCAGGCGGATCGGGACTGTTCGGCGCCGCCTTCGCGGCGCTGACGCTCAAGGACAGCCCGTTGACCGAACGGTTCGACCTGGTGGGCCTCGACCCGCGTGGCGTGGGCGCCTCGACCCCCGCGATCGACTGCTACTCCGACGAGGAGGCCGACCGCGGCGCGGTCCCCCTCACCGCGCAGGGCACGACGGCCCAGTTCACCGAGGAGGACACCCGACGGCTGGTCGAGCGGTGCGCGGAAGGCTCCGGGGGGCTCGACGTCCTCGCCCACGTCGGCACCCGGGACGCGGCCCGCGACATCGACGTGCTGCGCGCCGTCCTCGGCGACGACGAACTCACCTTCCTGGGGCAGAGCTACGGAACCCGCCTCGGCGCGGTGTACGCCGAACAGTTCCCCCAGAACGTGCGGGCCATGCTGCTGGACGGCGCCGGTGACCCCACACAGGGCACCGTCGAACGGCGGGTCAGCGCCTACGCCGGATTCCAGGCCGCCTTCGACCGCATGGCCGCGCGCTGCGCCGAGCGGGAGGACTGCCCGCTCGGTCCCGACCCGGACCGAGCCACCGAGGTGTTCCAGGACCTCGTCCAGCCGTTGTACGACGACCCCGTGCCCGCGCTCGACGCGGAACTCGGCTTCGACGAGGCCATCGGAGGCGTCATCACCGGCCTGTACACCGAGGACGCGTGGCCCCGGATCATCGCGGGAATCGCCGAGATCGAGGACGGACGGGGCGACGAGCTGCTCCAGATGAACCACGACTTCGGCGGCCGCGACCCGGAGGGCCGCTGGACGAACTTCGCCGAGGCCAACTACGCCATCAACTGCCTGGACGAGGACCGGCTCACCCCGGAGGAAGGTGGACGGCTGCGCACCGCGATCCACGAGGCCGCGCCCTTCATGGACCCCGGCGTCGACGTCACCGGCGGAGCCCGCGACACCTGTGAGCACTGGCCCGCCGAACCGAACCTCGGGTTCCCCTACGCCCAGGACATCGAGGGGCTGCCCGACACCCTCGTCGTCTCCATCACCGGCGACCCGACCACGCCCCACGCCGGAGCCCAGGTGCTCGCCGACAGCCTCGGCAGCGCGCTGCTCACCGTCGAAGGGGAGGGGCACGGCATCGTCAACCTGGGAACGAATCCCTGCGTCGACGAGATCGCCGCCGAGTACCTGATCAACCTCCAGGTGCCAGCGGAAGGCGCCACCTGCTCCCTGTGACGCGGGTGCGCGGTCCTGACGGGTGCCCGCCAGTTGGTTGGCTGCCGGTCGCTGTTCACTGGACCGGTGAGGGGTGCGAGGGCGCTGGCCTGCCTCGGACGTGCCAGGAGCAGCACGGGCTGGTCGGCCCGGCCGCAGGCGTGGGGCGCCGTGCCAGCCACACAGGTCGGAGGCCAACCCGGACCAGGCCGTTGGTGGCGGTTGTTCGTCCGATCCGCTGGTTCCCGACGGGGGTGTCGGAACCCCGCGATAACGTCGAATCGACGAGAGGTGGTGTTCGGTGGCGAACAGCCGCGGCGGATCCAGCGCAGGCGCGGCTCCGCGCGGAACCGGCCCGAGGCCCGAGGGCCCGGCACCAACGAGGGGACCAGTTCCTCGAGAACTGCCTGACGGGCGGATCCGCACCTCAGCGAGCACGGCCTACCAGTACGTCAGCCCAGGGCCCACTCCCCACGCGAGTTCCGAGGCAGTCACGAGGGTGATGCGCGGGACGGGGCGCAGGGACACCCAGCCAGAGTTGCGGCTGCGCAGCGCCTTGCACCGTCGCGGGCTGCGTTTCCTGGTGGACGCCGTGGCAGAGGGGGCGAACAAGCGGCGCCGCGTTGATGTGCTGTTGCGGGGGGCGCGGATCGCCGTCTTCGTGGACGGTTGCTTCTGGCACGCCTGCCCGGAGCACGGTCATCTCCCGATGACCAACCAGCAGTGGTGGCGGCGCAAGCTGGAGGGCGTGGTCCGGCGCGATCGGGACACCGACCTCGAGCTCGCGGCAGCGGGGTGGCTCGTCATCCGCGTTTGGGAGCACCAGGACCTCGACCGTGCGGCTGGCGAGATCGCGCGGCTGGTGCGCCAACGCCGCGGGGCCCGACGTCCTCGCTCAGCGCGCCCCCACTGACCCACCGCTGCGGCGGGAGGGCTCACGAAAGGCTGTGGAGCAGCGCGGCACGCTGCTCCACAGCCGATGCCGGACCGGGTTCGGCGCCGTGTGTCGCACCGGGGTGCGACTCGCTCCCCACCTGACGGGAGTGGTCGCCGTGCGGAGGAGGGGTCACCACCCCCGGATCTTGCGGCCGTACTCGGTGTCGGGGTGCAGCAGTGCGTCAGCGACCCGGCCACCGGAGTCTTTGGCGCCGCCACCGAAGTTGAGCACGCCGTTGGCGTTGGCGCTGGCCGCGACGCCGTCCCAGTAACGCGCTTCCCGCTCCCAACGCACGGACGAGAGCAGTCCGGAGAGTTCCTCGACCGAGAGCGGCCGGCCCGACGCGGACCAACCGGTGGCTTGGTGAACGGCGATCCCCAATCCCGCGAGGACCGCGGGTGCGGAGACGGCGTTGCGGGCTGAGAACTGCGGGTACAGCTCGCTGAGGACAGCCGCGAGAACGGGCACCAGGCGCTCCTCCGCCTGGCGGACCGAGATGCCGGGCGGCATGTCGCCCTCGTGGACGGTGGAGGAGGACAGGCTGAGCCCAGTTCGGCCGTGCAGCGCGGTGATCACCAGCACGCGCAGGGCGGAGAGGGTGACGAGTTCGGGGTCCCGCTTCGTCAGCTGCCGTTTGCGGCTTTGGACGAACTTGCTGAAGGGAACGATCCGCCCCTCGTGTTCCACCTTGACCGCAGCCGCGACGCGGTGGGCGAGTTGGGTACCTATGTCGCGTTGGTCCATGGACATGGCGAGGTTCTTCGCGACAGGGACTCCCTCGACGTTGCGGTCGTAGAAGATCTGCCGGGCATCCTCGACGCTCAGACCGAAGTACAGCTCGAACGGGACGCGTACGCCGTTCAGCCTCTGGTGGGAGCAGTCGAAGTCCCCTGGGGCGTCGTACAACTCGTGCCACGCGGTGACCTGCGTCTCCCCATCGATCGCCACGACCGGCGAACCAGCGGTCACGGAGATGGTGCGGATACCGGTTCCTGGCACGAGCTCGTCGCTCAGCGCGCCGGGCTCGCCGTCCAGCCACAAGGTGATCGGCGGCGTCGACCACGCCGCACCGTGATCACCGTTGACCCCGGACGCGATGTACGAAGCGTACGAGGTGACGTTGCGCCCCTTCTGCGACGCCTTCAGCATGCGTTGCACCAGGCCGCGCACCTCCGCGTGCCGTCGGACCACACCAGGTGCGTGCTTCAACGCCCGAGCGTTCTCCTCGGTCTTCGGGGAAGGGACGAGCTGCAGGAGGGTTGGTAAGCCCATCGTGCCGATGACGGCGTTGGGGCGGAACGGGATGACCGTCAGTGAGATCCCCTCAGCAGCGCTGGTGGGCATGGACATGATCATGGCGGAGTCCTTTTCGGTGGATCGGAACTGGTTGATCGCCGGAACGATGTCGGTGGGGTCGCGGAGGAACGCCGTCAACTCCAGCGGGGCAGCGAGACCATCGTGCCGCGCTCCCGTGGCCCGGCTCGGGGATCGCGCAGGCGTGAGGGGCGTCAGGCGCGACCGAGGACCGCCCTCGGCCCGCTGCGCGCACGCCGATCGGCCGGGCCGTGCGGTGGCAGGCGCGTGGCTTGTCACCGCACCACCTCGAAGAGGTCGTCTTCGAGGTCGCGCACCTGGCGTTCCACCGCCTCGGCGAGGTTGCGGTCGTCCAGGAGCACCCCGAACTCCACGTTCCCGTTCTCCGCGCTCCAGGACAGGTTCGCGCTCGTCACGAGGAGGAACCGGTGGTCGACGACCAGGAACTTGGCGTGGTTCCGCGTCATCCTCCCGTCGAACACGGTCGTGCGGAGCACCACGGCGGGCGACAGGTGCGCCGCGATGTCGTGCGCGGTGGGAGCGCTCTGCTCCGCGGCGGATGTGTCGATGTACACGCGCACCGCCACTCCGGGGCGCCGCGCGGCTCCGCGCAGGGCGTTCCACAGCCCGGAGGTGCGTTGGAAGTTGAAGGTCGAGCAGGTGACGGACTGGCGGGCCCGGTCCACCAGGTGCGGGAGCGAGGTCGTCAGCGGACCGCTGCGGGCGAGGTGGCCAGGCGTGGTCCACAGCGGTGTCGCCGCGGACGGTGTCGACCTGGCCCCCTCGATCGCACGCAATACCGCGATCCGCGAGGCCGGGGCGGTGTCCCGCAGCAGGGCGCCCACCTCCGCGCGACGACCGGAGGGGACCGCTCGCACGGCGCTGGTGAGCGTGTACCCCTTGGTGAGGCGGTCAGCGAGCTGGCCGGCCTCCGTGCCCGTGAGACGCAGCCCGAGGGCACGGGCCGCGTCCTGGTCACCCGGGGAGGCCGAAGAAGCCAATGCCGCTCCCCGGTAAGTCGATGAGGAAGCGCCGGTCGAGGAAGCGGTTGGCCCGCTCGCACGACGTCTCCGACGCCATCGCGCAACAGTGGCAGGCAGCGCCGTGGAGGAAGTCCTCCGTGTCCTGCGGGGTGCGCATCCCGCAGACCGGATCGGAGGAACAACGACCCGCGCGGTACAGGGCGCTGGAGACCACCCGGTGCAGCCGCTCGGGCTCGCTCAGCTGGACCAGGCCGCCGAGGGTGCCGTCGCTGTCGGGGGCTGTGGTGCAGATCAGCAGACCAGCTGCTGGCGGCCTGCCGTCGGACCCTGGCCAGGCGTACAGGCGTTCGGACAGGCTGGCGGCGGAGTAACCGCACTCCAGCGCCATCTCGCGGATCAGGACGTGCGCCAGGGTGTGCACCAGCCAGTACCGTGGTGGTCGGAGGCGATCTTCGGCGTCCACGGGCCCGGCGGTGTCGGAGGTGCGCGACTCGAAGTTGCGGCGGTGCGCCGCGCGATGGGCGAGCCAGAGCTGGTCCTGCTCGACCTGCGCCTCCCACGCCGCCACGGCCGGCTCGTCGAGCTGGAGGAAGATGCCCTCGCCCCGGTCCTCGGTGGCGACCGTCCACGCCGGCCGCGCCGCCCGGGCGAGGGGCACCATGCGTTGCGAGAGATCCGCCACTCGGTCCACGTCGTCGATCCGGGTGAAGCCGACCAGGGCGTTGACCTTCCGGAGCCGTTCCACCGCCAGCACGCGGACGATCTCCTTCCGGAGCCCGGGTGCCCGGTCGCGGTGGGACAGCGTCAGACCGCTCGCCTCATCCTCGTGGCCCAAACCGAGGGGGTCCGTGAGCAGGTAGTTCCATTCAGGGACCAGGAGGTCCACCGGGTCCCAGTCCGCACGCCACTTGGCGAGGTCCTCGTCGGACTCGCCCGACGTCAGGGCTTCCCCGAGGGCCTTCGCGAGCTGGTCGTCAGGGATCGCCTCCTCGTCCACGGGCCCGTCCAGCTTGCCGTCCAGCGCGTCGCGCAGACCTTCGAGATCACCGGTGGCCTCGTACTTCTCGAGCCGGTGGGGCTTGCTGGCGAAGGCCACTCGGATCCTGGCGGCGAGGTCGCTGGTCTCCTCGTGCGCGGACCGGGGCATGACGATGATGGACTGCGTCATCGGGAACCACAGGTTCGAGGCACCCACCAGCATCAGGCGCGTCGCGTCGCCGCACCCGTTCAACTCGAACGCGTCCAGGTGCGGGTGCCGGCCCCGGCAGCGCGGCAGTTTGCTCCGCCCAGCATCCCCCTGGGCTTCGTTCATCGGTCGACGGGCCCCGCACGTCGCGCAGTGGATGACGGCGGACGCGCCTTTGCCGGCGGTGCGGTCGACCATCCTTAGCACGGGGAACTCGACCTTGGGGCAGGGGGACCAGTGGTGCACCCACTGGTCGTAGGGGAACTCGTCGAGGTGGCCGTCGACGCAGGCGAGCAGGTAGCGGGCCGGCACCGCGGCACGAGAGGCGTTCTTCCCGCTCCGGCTGCCCGACCTGCCGGGGCACCGTTCGTGCTCGAACCGCGCCTGGTCGGGGCGGTACGGGTGGGTGTTGGTGTAGCCGAAGTGGGAGAGCGGGGCCAGGAGGTCACACCCGGTGCAGCGCATCCACTGCGGGAAGACCCGGGCCGGCACCCCGAGATCATTCCCCTCGCGGGACAGGCCCGTCTTCCTCGGCTGGTTGGGATGCGGTCGCAACCGCACGTTCCGGGAGCGCAACAGCTTGGCCACCACCTCGCGCAGCCGAGGGGCATGGATCTCCGGTGGCGGGTCGACCCGTTTCCGCCACATCCGTTCCCAGTCGTCCAGCCCGGTGGACATGACCGTGAAATGCGGCAGGTCCATGATCGCCCCGGGCCCGTAGTTGTAGAGCAGCGAGGAGGGACGGCCAGACCCGACCTTCGCGTAGTTGTGCTTGCTCGATCTCCCCGCCGCCCGCGTCGCCTCCGCGTCACCCAGCGGGTCGACGGCGGTGTCCGGGTCGTAGAGGAAGCGGTCGTCGGTCATGGTCAGATCTCCGAAGGCGGTTGCCAGCGCGGCGCTCCGGGCGGAGCGGTGTAGAAGAGGTTCTCCTCGACGGGACTCACCAGGATGTTGATCTCTGGTTGGACTTCGCGCATCGAGTTGGCCACCACGAACGGCGGGCTGTTCAGCGTTCCAGCTCGGGACTTCTCGTCCTCGGCGCTGATCATCAACGGTGCCTGGTCCTTTTCGTTGGTCACCCGCTCGTAGACCAGTCTCTGACGACGGTCGGCCAGCGAGCCGTGGCGTTTCTCCCACTGGTCCAACCTGTTGCGGAGGAGGGTCGCGGTCCGGCGCGCCGTGTCCTCGTCCGCCGCGCGCAGCACCCGGCCCACCAGGTCGGCGATGATGTCCGTGACCGCGTCCCGTCGTCGGGTGATGTCGCCCGCGGACTGCTCCGGGGACAGCCCCCGCGCCTCGGCGGCCTCGAGGACCCGGGTGGCGCTGACCAGGACACCGTCCAACCCCCGGTCCAGTGAGGTCGCGGAGAACGGGGTGACGGACAACGCCTCGACCTGGGAGTAGAAGGTCTCGTGGTAATGGCGGAACTGCTCGAAGTGGGCGAGGTCGCGGGGCCGCGCCCAGTTGCCCAGCGTCATGACCAGGCCGGGGCGCGACGGGTCCCGGCCAACCCGGGAGGAGGCCTGGATGTACTCGGCGGTGTTCTTCGGCTGACCGACCACCAGCATCAAGCCGAGCCTGGTGACGTCCACGCCCACCTGGAGCATGGAGGTCGCCAGCACCGCGTCGAACGGGTGGACCTCCCGCGTCGGCACCTGCTTCTTCGCCTGGCGGAGGGCCTGCAGCCGGCGCTTCGCCGCCGTGGAGTCGAAGGACGGGTCGAAGCTGACGGCCAGCTGGTCCAGGGTGTCGGTGATGTCCGCGCTCGCCACCCGCGCGGTCAGCTCGGCAACATGCAACGAACCGAAGTCCGTGCCGGTCCGGCGCGGCAGCGAGGACCAGGGGCGGCGCTTGGCCAGGGCGGTCTGGATGTCGTCGTCCATGTACCGGGCCATGCCGGCGAGCTCCCGCGTCGCACTGAAGTACGCCACGAGCGACATGTACGGGTCGGCCGCCGGCCCGGCGCGGTCCAGCATCAACTGGCCCCCGGCCATGAGCACCTCGGCGACCCGGATCTCGGCCGTGGTCAGCCGCAGCCCCGCCGTCAGCAGGCCGACGTACCGGCGTCCAGGGTGCCGCTCGGAGATCTCCTCCTCCTTCGAGAAGAAGGTCCGGCCGGCGTCGAGCACCTGCGGGGGGAAGATCGTCACGTCCCGCCCGTAAAGGGCTTTCACCTGGTCGACGGCGTTGCGCGCGGTGGCGGTCGAGGCGACGAGCAGCGGGCGGACGAGTTCGCCGCCGGACGCGTGCCAGCTGCTCACCACGTCCACGGCCACCTCGAAGAGACCGACGGTGGTACCGAGAGCGCCGCTGATCAGGTGGAGCTCGTCCTGGATGACGAGGTCCGGCGGGCGGAGGCGGCGCGCGGGGAGCACGGCAGCGGCCGGCAGCCCGCCCTTGGCCTGGTGCCTGCTGCCGTCCTTGATGGAGCAGCCCCGGTAGTCGGCGTGGACGAAACCGTGCCGCTCGCACCGCCGCGACACGTGGCCGAACAGGGAGGCGGCCTCGCCCTCCCTCGCCAACCGGGCGAACTTGTCGACCGTGGCGATCAGGAACGACGGTGTCAGCCGGTAGATCTCCTCGTCGACCGTCAGCACCGGCAGCCCCTCCCGCGCGGAACCTCCCTCCGAGAACGGGCACGTGGCGAGCTCGTCGCCGCAGTGGACGCGTACGCGACGGGACGCTGCGTCCGCCTTCATGTCGCGATCGGTGATCCGGTGTCCGCACCACGGGCAGCGCCGGACCTGCAGGACGGTCAGCCGGTGCCGACCGCCCTGGCTGTTCCGCGCCTGCCTCAACTGTTCCTCGGCCTCGTCGAACCGCTTCGGGCTCACGTCCGTCCCAACCCACAGCCCGATGCGGAACGGCTCGGTGCCCCAGGTCTCCACGTCCGCCAGCCGGGCCACCTCCGCCGCGCAGACGAGCGCCGTGGCCCGTTGGAACTGCTGGGCGGTGAGGAGTCGCAGCGTGTAGCGCATGAGCACGGCCACGCCAGTGCTGCCGTCGAGGGGGCCGTCGGCGGTCTGGAGAATCCCCTGGCGGCGCCGTATCGCGAAGGTGTACGCGGCCAGGCCCAGGTACGCCTCCGTCTTCCCACCACCGGTGGGGAAGAACAGCAGCTGCGCCCTGGGATCGGTGCCGGAACGGCCCTCGTGCTCAGGACAGGTCAGCATGGGCAGCTGCATCAGCACGAAGGCGAGCTGGAAGGTGCGCCACGAGTGCGCCTTCGGTCCCCGCGCGAGCACCGCCGCGCGCGCCTGCGCGATGGTTTCCCGAGGATCGCTCGCCCGCCGCTGCGCGACCTGGGACTGCACCCGCTGATCGGCCATCACCTGGTTCATGAACCGGAAGCAGCGCAGCGCCTCGTCGTCGGAGAGCAGGTGTTCCAGCCCGGCGGCGAGCTGGGCCCGCACCTGCCGTGCTTCCTCGACCAGTTCGACGCCGTCCTCCCGCAGGTGCTCGGGAAGCGCCAGGGCCCTGGCGTGTTCGGCGTCGAGCCACTCCGCGTACCCGTTCACGATCGGCTCGAGGCCGGTGCGCAGTTCCGCCCTGGTCGCGGTGCTGAGCGCCCGCATGTCCAGCAACGCCGCCCCGACCTCCTCGGCGGTGGTCTGCGGCGTCTGCGCGGTCGGCAGCCACGTGGTCCAGACCGCACGGGCGCGCCTGCTCCCCGGGGCGACATCCCAGTCCACCGAGCAGGTGCGGCCGATGGCGAACTCCAACCTGTCCCGGTACTGGAGCCTCAACCTCCGGAGCTCGTCGTCCCGTTCCGCCCGGTCATCGACCAGGCGGTCCGACACCGGCAGGAACGCCTCCTCGCCGGCGGCGTCCAACTCCAGCTTGGTCTGGTACAGCCAGGCGCTCACCGGGATCTTGGACGGCGCCACCCGGTCGTTGCACAGCGCCACCTCGATGAGCCGCCTGCCGGCCTCGGGGTCGTCGTACCGGTCGACGCGGAGGACGACGGTGTCGCGGAGGTGGATGGTCGTGGTGTCCTCGGGGTCGAGCTCGGACACCCGGACCTTCTTCACGAAGGTGATGGGGGTGCGCTTGTACCGCCCGACCTGGCCCTCGTCGGACTTCACCGGCCGGTACTGGCCCCACGACGCCGTCACCGTGATCTCGGCCAGGTCGACGGGCACCTGGCAGCGGAGACCCATCGACGAGGGGATGATCAGGCCGCGCTGCTGCGGCAGGTCCTGGACGTCGTCCTCGTCGGCGCCGGCACCGCTCTCCTCGACGGCGGTGAGCGGAACTCCTCGACTCCCCGCCTCGCCCTCGCCCACGTCGGTGTCGGCCTCGTCCCCGTCCCCGTCCCCGTCCTGGTCCGAATCCGAGGGGGCTGCGTCCCGGGAGGAGAGCTTGAAGGGCGCGATCCTCCCCACCAGGTACGCGACGTCGGGAGGGGCCGCGAGCTCCTCCTCGGGACCGTGCGCCGGTCCGAGGAGTTCCCGTTCGAGGATGTCGACCAGGTTCTCCCGCACGGTCACCGATGTCCCGTCGGGTTCGTGCGCCAGCCGGTACTCCGGCTCGTCCTCGCGCGGTCCGCTCACGCGTCCCCCTCCTCGTCCTCGGTGGCGGGCAGGTCGTGCTGGACGGCGGCGCGACGGTGGTTCTCCTCGAGCAACCGGTCGAGGATCTCGACGCGCGCGGCCGGGCTGACGGTCCAGCGGGTCATTTGCCGGTAGGTGTGGAACCCGTGCTCGAGCGGCACGTCGTCCCAGCCGTAGGCCGCCAGCACGGCCCGGTCGAGCTCCACGTGGATCTCCCGCATCCGCGCCACGTCGGGATCGGCCGCGTCAGCGATCGATGGGTCGTTCACCAGGTTGTAGAGCTTGGTCAACCCGAGCTGGCGCCGCAGCATGATCTCCCGCCGCTCGGTGTCCAACGCGCGACCGACCTCCTCCAGCCGAGCGGTGGCCTTCGGCCGGGGGAACGTCTCGAACACGTCCGAGGGCGTGTAAGTCGGATCAATCCGCATTGTTGTGCCGAACTTGATGACCCAGGATTGGTGGGCGCTACTCGAAAGCGTCGCCTGGTCCCCGTACGAATTGAGTGCGAATACTACGAGTTTTTCGTGAAATGTCGGTCCTGTGTTGATGCGAACTGGCGCTACCGTCTTGCTGACTCGCGCGATGACGAGTACCTCGTCCAGCTGTGACGTGGCCCGCCTCATCTCGGGGGCGCCCCTAGTGAATAGCCACCAAATTTCGCGCCTCTGCTTGTTCTTGTTCTGAGACCTCTCCGGTTTCACTCTTTCCTCAACCCGGGTGAAGGGAATCGGATAAGCCTTGGCTTCCTCTTTCTTTCGATTGCGGAAGTCGATCACCCAGCGGGATGGGGAGGTGTCCGGGCGGGAGTTGAGGTCCTCACCGTTCAGGTAGGGGAACAGCACCTCGGTGTTCCTGGGGTCGGCCTCGATCCAGGCCGCCGCTTCCTCCGGCTCCAGCACGAACCCCATGCCCAGCACGTTGCACCCCTGAAAGGCGATTCCCGCGTTCTCCGTGAGCCGGACCGGCGGCCCCTCCACGCGGCCGGCGGGCTCCAGCAGGGTGGAGATGCGGCTCACCGCGACCCCGTCGGCCACCCGGGGGACCTCGTCCGGGACGGCTTGCCGCGTCCCCCACACCGCCGCGTACTCGAGGTTGGCGCTGGCGGCGGGCCAGGAGCGGCTCTGGATCGCGCGGGTGATCGTGAAACCACTGGCGACCACCTGGTCGAGGCCGACCTCCCGGGTGTCCCCCTGGGCGATGGTGTTGGTGGCGATGAGGCCGAGCTTGCCGCCCGGTCTGAGCAGGGACATCGCCCGCAGGAGGAAGTAGCCGACGAGGTCGGCGCTTCCCTTCCGCCCGTTCGCGAGGACGTTGACGAACCAGTCCCGGACGTTGGTGCCCATTGTGCCGGAGATCTTCTGGCCGCCCAGGAACGGGGGGTTGCCGACGATGGCGTCGAAGCCGCGCTGTCCCACCACGTCGGGGACCATCACGGGCCAGTGCAGCGGCTTCCAGCGGTCGTAGTCGGTGTCCACGGTCGGCGTCAGGCCGTCCTCGAGGACCTTCTCCAGTTCGGTCCGGCCCCCACCTGGTACGTAGGCGGTGCCGAGACGTGTGCGAAGGAGCTCGTACTCGGCGCTCAGCTTCTTGCCCGGCTTGCCGCCGTGCCGCAGCCCGGCGGCGATCACGGCGTCGCCGATCTCGTTCAGGCGTGCGACCAGCCTGCCGTAGTCACGCCACTGACGCCGCTTGGTGGTCGCGGACCGCTGGGGGTCGAGGTTGTCGACCTCGCTGGCGAGCCTCCTCCTCAGGTCGGCCGCCTCGGCGAGGGTGTCCTCCACATCGGCCTGGAACAGGGGGAGCTGGTCGGCCTGGTCGGCATTGATGTGCTGCGATTCGATCTGGCGGACGTCGGTGACGCCGAGCAGCGAGTTCCCGTGCAGCACCTTGTCGTCCACGAAGGAGAACGGCAGTTTCGGGTCCAGCGACACCAGCCACAGCGAGAGCTTGCACATCTCCACGGCCATGCCGTTGATGTCCGCGCCGAAGAGGCAGGTGGCCACCACCGTCCGGAGCGCGCGGACCTCCTGTTCCTGCGGCGTGCCGATGGCGACGTCCTCCCGGCGCCACGCCTCGACCAGCCGGGCGGCGAGGTAGCGGGCGGCGGCGACCAGGAACGCGCCCGATCCGCAGGCGATGTCGGCGACCTTGAGCCGGAGGATGTGGTCCGACGACACGGGCACCCACGCGCCACGGTCGGCGGTCTGGTGCGGTCCCGGCTTGTAGACCAGCGGTTCCAGTGCGTGCAGCACCACCTCCTCGGCGAGCGATCTGGGGGTGTAGTGCGCGCCGGCTGAGGCCCGGGACGCCGTTTCCACCACGAGGACGCCACCCGGTTCGACGACCAGCGGCCGGTTGCGCAGGTCCCGGCGGAGCAACGCCGTGAACGGCCGCAGCCGCTCTCGGAGCCGCGCGTTCGAGGTGACCGACCGCAGCGCCCGTTCCGCGTCCTCGACCTCCGGGCTCACCCGCAGGGCCTTGGCCAGCGCCGGCCGGGAGGGTGGGGTGGCGGCGGGCTGGTTCTGCTTGACCCAGGCCAGGATGGCGTCCGCGAGGGCGGTCTCCGTCGTCGTGGTCTCGGCGAGGGACTCCAGGACGGCCAGGGGGATCTCGGGTTCCTCGCCCTCCTTTCCGATGAGCCCGACGACCACCTCGTCGACCTCGGCGCAGGAGTACCCGAGCAGGCCCTCGTAGACGTAGCCGATCTGTTCGACGTCGATGTCCCGGAAGGAGATGCGCCGCGCGGGTTGCCCCTTGAGCTTGGCCACCTGGACGGCGCGCAGCACCTCCAGCATCACCCGGTCGGACACGGTGATCGCCAGCGCCCCACCGGGCCGTCGGGCGCTGAGGAAGGGGAAGCGGTTCGGGTCGAACAGCGAGCCGCCGTAGGACGGCAGGCGGACGTCGTCGAACGAGGCGCCGTGGTACAGGGCGCGGGAGGTGGCGAGCAGCCGGTGCCAGGTCAGGTAGGTGCCGTCGAGCGCTTCGGCGCCCTCCTCCTGCGACCGCGCGTCGAGGACGTCGAGTTCGCCGCTGACACCGTAGCCGGCGGAGAACAGCGCGCCCTGGGGCAGCAGGCCGCGTTCCTCGGCGAAGAGCAGGAACACGACCCGCATCATCACCGTCACGGCCGCCTCGTACACCTCGGCCCGGTCCGGGGGGAGGGGGTCGTGGTCGGTGTGCAGCGCCGCCTCCGACAACGCCTGCACGAGGAGTTCGACGGCGCGGCGGACCTGGGTGCCGAGGGCTTCGGTGATCTCCTCGGCGGCGGCGACCGACTCGCGGAACAATTCGGTCAGCCGGTCCTCGGGGTCGCCCCCGACCAGCCTGCGCCGTTGGAGCAGTTCGATCAGCGCGTTCCGGGTCTGCGGTTCCTCGGTCCAGGTGTGCGCGTCCACCACGCCGGAGGCGGTCAGGGAATTCCTGCGGACGCTGACGACCGCCCACCAGCGCCCGTCGGTGACCACGCCGATCGGGGCGGCGGACGCGCGGAGCATCTCCTCCATCCGGTCCACGGGCGAGGAGGCCCAGCCGTCCTCGAGGAGGTCGCGCAGCGAGTCGACCGGGTCGACCACGAGGACGAGCGCCGCCGTGGTGTCGTCGTGGACCAGCGCGCCGGAGGCCCGGACGGACACCCGGTGGTCGGGGGAGCGGACCTCGACCTCGGAGCCCTCCTGGTAGGAGTCGCCCCATCCGAGGACGTCACGCAGGACGGTGCCCACCCACGCGTCGCGGTCGACGCGGTACAGGTCCAGGACGGCTGGGTCGTCCCGGTGGAGGTCCCACTCCTCCCACACCTTGTCGAAGGCGGGCTTGGCGTCCCTGATCCTCGTCAACACCGACGCGTCGGGCGCGGGCATCCCCTGCGGCCACACCCGCTTCAGCGCGGGAACGGCGAGGAAGGGACCGTCCACGTCCACCAGTTCGAGCCACCGCCGGTGGAGGTCGGCTCCGGTGGGGATGGCCCTGCGGTTCGTCCTCCTCATGCGCGCGCCTCCCATGCCGCCGCGTCGGACGGGGTCAGCGCGAACACGAGCGCAGCCGCCGAGACGTGCGGTCGGATGTCCCGGTAGCGGTCCTCGATCGCGGACACCTCACGTCGTTCCTCCTCGTCCAACCCCGCCAGCCTGTCCTCCATCCCGCGGAGGTCGCGGTACCGCTGGGCCTGCTGGTCGTCGGTGAACAGCATCTCCTCTTCGGCTCGGATCTCCCGCGCCAACCGTTCGCGGGATTCCCGGAGGTTCAGGCGGAACGCTTCGAAGATTTCCCGCACCCGGGTGATGTCGGCGTCGCGTCGCACGTGCAGATCACCGGTGACCTGGTTCTTCCGGGTCTCGGCCTTCCCGGCGATCGCGTTCCGCAGGCGAGCGCGCAGCCGGGACCCCTCGGCGCTCCACAGCTCGCTCAACGCGGTGCGCACGTCCTCCCCGGCCAGGCGCAGGTCCTCCGCGTCGAGGGCCGTGTCCAGCACGCCCTCCACCTTCGCCTCGGCCATCGTGTTGCCGTGCAAACGGATGCCGGTGAGGAAGACCTCCTCGTGGAGGCGCAGGCCGCCGCGGCCGACCAGGACCAGGCGGGCCATGGCGGCGGCGCACGATTCGGGCAGCTCGGGGGTGACGACCGCCGTCACCCGGCGCACGGGGGAGTCGACGCTGAACAGCGCGCTCCGCAGCACTCTGGTCGCCCGTTGCATCAGCGCGTGGCCGAGGTGGATGTGCACCAGGTCGGACCGGCCGCGCGCGGCCTGGTCGTCGAAGGTGATCGGCCGGGGTTCCCCCGGCTCCAGACGGGTGTCCAGGCCACGCATCGCCCGCTGCCACGCGACGCCCACGTTCGGGACGGTGAACACGGGTGCCTCGGTGTCCTGGGCGAAGGAGTGGTCGGGGACCAACGGTGGCTGCGCGGTGAGGGCCAGGGCCGTGTCCACCACGCGGCGGGCGTTGGCCGGCGTCAGGTGCATCGCCGACTTCCGCTGTTCGTAGGTCCTGGACAGTTCGGTGAGCCTGCGGTTGAGCTCCCGTCCACCCGCGAGGGCCCGGTTGATGACGGTGCCGCCGTCGTCCGGCGTCGGCCGCGGCGCCCTGCGGCGCCCCTCGGACGGAGCGAAGTGGTCGCGGACGTCCAGGTCCACGACCTGGTTGACCGAACCGAGGTCGGCGGCCACGGTTCCGATCTTGGTCGCGATCCGATCAACGAGGAACCGGGCGTCCCTGGCGTACGGGCCGGTGGGGGAGGCCGGGACGAACTGGTGGACCTGCGGGGTCTCCCGCTGCCCGTACCGGTCGATGCGGCCGATCCGCTGTTCGAGTCGGGACGGGTTGAAGGGGATGTCGAAGTTGACGAGCCGGTGGCAGTGGTCCTGCAGGTCGATGCCCTCGCCGGCGGAATCCGTCGCCACCAGCACCCGGACCGGGTGCTTCGAGGGGTCCGAGGTGAACCGGGCGCGGACCAGTTCCCGCTCGTCGGTGGGTGTCGAGCCCCGGATGGTGGCGAGGACGTCGCCGTACCCGCGTTGGACCAGGATGCCGGCGATCCACTCCAGGGTCTGCGCGTACTCGGTGAAGACCACCACGCGTTCGCGGGTCCACGTCCGGCCGTCCGGTCGGCACACCGAGTCGAGGAACTGGACCAACGCTTCCAGTTTCGAGTCCGGCCGGTGCTCGAAACCCTCGCCCCAGGCGATCAGCGTGTCGATCTCCGCGCTGGTCGCGGCCACGAGCGAATCGGGCCGTTTGCTGCGTCGCAGGGCGGTGAACTCCGGGTTCTCCGGGTGGCCCTCCTCCTCGTCGGACTGGCCGCTCCCGAGCACCTCGGCGTAGTACTGGTCCTCGTCGTCGACGCGGATGTCCTTCTCGGCGTCGGGCTCCCGCACGTACGACCCCAGGGTGCGGGCGAAGGACCACGGGCTCGACAGGAGCCGTTTCTTCAGCAGCATCGACACCAGATGGCCGGTGGGGCCGTTCCCGTTGGCGCGGGCGCTCGCCGTGAGGATCCGGTCGAGCAGCGCGAAGTGCTCCTCCTCGTCCTCGGAGGGGGTGAAGGAGATCTGCTTCAGCTCTCGCGCGCGGAACCCCTTCTCCGGGAGTTCGGCTTTCAACCGGCGTACGGTGACGTCCCGCAGGGCCCGCTCGTCGAGGTTCGCACCCCGGGTGAACCGGCGGCTGTCGATCATTTCCAGCAGTGCGGTGAACGACTCCGAGTACCCGTTGTGCGGGGTCGCGCTCAGGAACAGCCGGTGCTCGCACTTCTCGGCCAGCCGCGTCGTCGCCTTCGTGCGTTCGCTGTCGACGGCGTAACCCCGTCCACCGGGGGCCGTGGTCGGGCTGGCGGGTGCCACGTGGTGCGCCTCGTCGACCACCAGGACGTCGAAGGCGAAGCGCCGGGCGGACCCGGTGTCGGCGACGTCGGAGAACACGTCCCGGAGGAGTCGCTGCGCCCGGAGCGAGGGCAACCACGACATGCTGACGATCACCCTCGGGAACAAGCGGAACGGGTTCGCGGCGAGCCCGTGGCTGCGGCGGACCTCGGCCATCAGCGCGCTGTTGACGATGACGAAGTCGAGGCCGAACTTCTCCCGCATCTCGTCCTGCCACTTCAGCGCCAGGCTCGGCGGGCAGACGATGACCACGGTCCGGGCGCGGTGCCGCAGCAGCAGCTCCTGGACGACGAGACCGGCTTCGATGGTCTTGCCCAGGCCCACGTCGTCCGCGAGCAGCAGGTTCGTCCTCGACGACTGGAGGGCGCGACGGAGCGGTTCGAGCTGGTAGGCCTCCACGTTCGCACCGCTGCGGAAGGGCGCCTGGTAGGAGTCGGGGTCCGCCGACGTCACCGCTCCCCAGCGCACCGCGTCCACGAAGGCGGCCAGCGTCGTCGGGTCGTCGAACCCGTTGGGGCCGATCTCCTCGGGCAGGCCCTGGTCCGGCGCGACGGTGTGCCCCACCTCGAGTTCCCACACCACGGTGAGTTCCTGACCGAGCCGGTCCTCCTCCAGGGACTGGAGGCTGACCGCATGGGACAGACCGGCCGTAGTCTCGTCCGCCGGGCTGCGCGGCAGCCCCTGCTGCCGTACCGACGACACCGCCCAGGTGGAACCGCGGACGTTGACCACCTGTCCGGGCTCCGGCACGGGCGGAACGGCCGTTGCCTCCACCGGGTCATCCGACACGAGCACCACGTGCTGTTCCCCTCTCCCCGAGGCCCTCGAAATCATCATCATGCAGCCAGCTGGCGCCGGAGCTGATCACCGGGGTAGACGGTGTCGAGCGTCCGACCACCACCGCTGCTCGTGGTGGTCGCCGATGCCCGGGCCGAGCCGGCCGCGCAGCACGCACCCAGTGCTCAGAGCACCGCCGAGCCCGACCGCCGACGCGGAGAGCGGACCGTCCTGCCCCCCACGTCAGAGCGCTCGCGGCCGCTCGGTGAGGAACCCCAGCCCCGGACATCAACGCGGCTGCTCCACTTCGCCAACTGGTTCCGACCCGGTGATGCCGAGCAGGTCCAGCGCTGCGCCAGAGTCGTGAACCGTCCACGCGGGGAGGCGGACGGCGGGTGCGTCCTCCGTCGCCCGCACCAGGGCCCGTCGGTGCAGCATCAGGCGGAGGTGCCGCGCGGGTGCCATGCCCCCGTCGCACCCCCGGTCGAGCAGCACCGGTCGCGCCGGATCGCCGCTGCACTTGAGCAGCACGTCCACCGGATGGCCGTGCTGGCGCCTCCCCAGCTCAGGGCTCACGTCCGGCACGTCGGACAGGAGTTCGTAGAGCCGTTGCGCGAGCGGGTCGGGCTGCGCCGAGTCGCCAGGTCCGAATGCCGGGTCCTTCTCGGCGGCGCGGAGCAGTTCGCCACCCGTTCCACCCCGCTGGCGCCAGAAATCCCGGTCCCCGACGAGGACGAGGTGGGACCTGGCCCGGGTGATGGCGACGTTCCACAGATTGAGCTGGCTGTTCACCCAGTTGATGGCACCCGGGCTCATCGACTCCCCGGCGACCAACGAGAACACCACGGCGTCCCGCTCCCCGCCCTGGAAGGTGTGCACGGTGCCGACCCGCACCCGGTCGTGATCGCCCAGCTGCCGGTCCAGCTCGGACTGCTGCGCCTTGAACGGGGTGACGACGCCGATGGTCGCGTCGTCCGGCAGCTGCGCAAGGAGGTACTCGACGCACTTCCTCACCTGCGCGGCCTCTTCCCGGTTGATCCAGGATGTGCCCGCCCGGGGACGCTGCGGCCGGCCCGCGCTGTTGGACCAGGCGATCGCGGGGCGGCCGGTTGTCGCACGGCTCCGCACGTCGGTGAGCACGGTCAGCGCGCCCCCGTAGAACAGCTCGTTCGACACCGCCGCGATGTCCGGGTGGCACCGGTAGTGCTCGTCCAGCAACGAGCTGCCACCGTGAGCGGCTTCCGCGGCGTGGAAAGCCGAATGCCGGAGGTAGGACAGCTTGTGCTTCTCCAGGAACGGGGATCCGACGCCTGTGCGGCGTCGAATGGGGGCCTCGCGTTGTGGAACGAGCTTGGTGATGTGCTCGAGCTGCATGACGTCACCGATGACCAGCGCGCGTCGTGCCCGGAACAACAGCGGCAACACCTGGGGGATGGAGCACTGGCTGGCCTCGTCGATGATCACGAGGTCGAACGGTCGGCCACCCGTGGGGAACCGCCGGGCCGACAGGCTCGTCGTCGCCCAGGCCCGTACGTGGGGTAGCACTTCGCGGAGGGCCCGCCAGTCCGATTTGTCGGCCGGGGCCTGGATGAGGGCGCGGAGAGCGCTCCTACCTCGGTCGACCGCCTCGGCGGCGGCGACTCGCCACAAGGCGAGAGAAGACTGGTGCACAACCTCTTCCGCTGACTTCAGGTAAGTCCCGAGGTCCTCGTCCGAGGGGGCGGTGTCCGCTTCGGCCCGAAGACGTCGCCACCGGCTTTCGGCACCAGCGAAGTCGGCAAGGTGACGGCAGTGCCGCCGGCTGTCCTCGGTGGTCTCCAACCCTGCTGACTTGAGGAGCCGGCTCCGCCGCCAACCACCGAAGAAGCGGGCCTTCTCCAGCCGCCGAGCCTTCCGTTCCCAAGCTTCTGGTGCGGGCCCCAGGGCTTCCGCGAGCGACGGCGCGGTGCGGTCGAGGCGGTCCGCCTCGCTTTCCCGACGAGCACCGACATCGAGCAGCTCCTTCTCCACCTCCGCCTTGCGGGTCAGGTCCGCGCGGACCCGGTCGAGCTGCCTGCTGCTCCTGGTGTGCTCGGCGCGTGCCGTGGCGAGAGTGGTGTCGGAGGGCTTCCACCTCAGCAGGCGTTGCAGTGCATCGGCTTCGTGCTGGCGGTAGTCCTCCTCCGAGGAGGACGACCCGGTGCGCACGACGCTGTCCCGCAGGAGGCGGTCGCAGCGCCGCCAGACCTCGTTCACCGCCTGGTTGTTGGTGGAGGCCACCAGCACCGACTGCCCGTTCGTCACCGCCGTGGCGACCGCGTTGGCGACGAGCTGGCTCTTCCCCGTACCGGGTGGACCGGTGGCCACGGTCAACCGCTGGGACATCGCGGCGCGCAGGACCGCGAGCTGTGCCTCGTTCGTTGGCAGCGGGGTGACCACGGTGCTCGCCGCTGGTGGGGCATGGTCGCCAGCCTGGAGCAGTGCGCCCAACGCGGTGTCGTTGATCTCGCGATGGTGGTCGGCGATGTAGTCGAGGTCCTTGAGCAGTTTTCCGCTCGCCGCGGTGGCCTCGGTGCCCCGGATCAGCACAGCGGCGTTGCGCGCGCCGTCACCAGGCGAGTTCGTGTCGATGCGCTTGTCGAGGGATTCCGGGCGGAGCTCCTGCACGCACGGCAGTGCGAAGTCCTGTCGCAGCAGGTTCCGGGCGTCCGTAGCGAGGAGGTTGTGCTGTCCTCCGGGCCAGGTCGGCTGGTAGGTCCCGATGAGGTGGGCCGCCTCCTCCCGCCCCAACAAGTCCTCAGCCAAACCCGGATGTGGCAGTACCTGCCCGTAGGGCCGGAAGCGGAGCGGTGCGCCGCCCTCTCCGCCGACGACCTCGACCCGGCGGACGAGCAGTGGTGCGAAATGGGGCGCGGTCCAGCGCTTCCCCCTTCGCTGCTGGTGCAGGACGACGGCGGGGTACCCCGTCCAGAGCTCATCGTGCTCGCTGAGAGTCCGGAGGAACCGTTCCGCTTCCTCCGGGACGTCGGTGGTGCCGTCCTCGTCGAGGTCACCGGAGATCATCCGCTCAGCGCCTGGAAGGCAGACGTAGCTCTGGTCTCGTTCAGACACCGGCAGGTACGGCATCCCCGACTCGTCCTCGAGCACGCACGCCCGGTAGTAGTCGATCAGCTCCTTCCACGAGACGGGGCGCTTCCCGGTCTGGTCGTCGGCCTCCAGGGGGTCCGGTCCGGGAGCACGGCTCGGAGGGCGGTTGGGTGCGAGCGGCGCGAGCACCGGCGGTCCGACTGCCGGGCTCGACGCGATCACGATGCGGTCGTTCACCCCGAGGGAGGACTTGGTCGGGATCTGGCCGTTCCGGCTCCGCAGCTGCCGGGTGACGTGGTCGAACAGGTCGTCGACGGAGACGGTCCCCGAGCCGTCCTTGGCCGCCTTGCCCGTGCGGAGCGCTTCGACCACCGCGCCGGTGAACACCGACGGCGCCGGCCCGTCCGGGGTGTCCGCCCCGGAGAACGACTCCTCAAGGGGCCCCGAGGAGCTCAGCACGTAAACGCCGCGGCTGTTCAGAGGGACCGATCCTCCGGACTTCGCGGTGCCGCGCGCGGAGTCGGTGGTGCGGAAGCCGAGGGTGAACCCCCCGCTCAGGCAGCAGTCGAGGACGGCGACCTTGTGCGGCGCTCGGCAATCCTCGAGGCACCCGTTGATGAAACCCGCGCTGATGCCGGTCGCGGCGAGCTCGTCGGCCTTGGTGTCGGTCGCGACGAAGTAGAACTCGCCCGTCGTCGCGACCATTCTCACGCCGTGTCCGCTGAGGTAGATGAGCGCCAGCTCGTTCGACTCGCGTTCGTCGAGGAACTCGTCGATCTCCACGCGGAGGTCGTCGGCGGGAAGGTCCGCGGCCACCCGAACCGACTCGAACCCGCCGACGGAGCGGTGTTCGAGGACCTGCCGCAACTGCCAGGTGTCCGCCCGGGTGGAAGGCAGGTCGGAGAAGGCCGGGTCCTGGTAGACCTCGGTGTGGATGAGGAGTGCGTGTCGTCGCAGCAGGCGGCGGTTCACTCCGCGTTCTCGACCTTCTCGAGGAACTCGCGAACGAGCTGGTGTTGGCTGGGATCGGGCTTCCCGGTGATCTCCAGCGTGGCCTCGCCGCAGGTGACGCGGACCTTGCGGTGGCGATCGCGCTGGCACCACTCCCTGATCGCCGTGACGAGGACGTTCGCGAGGGGCTTCGACGCCGCGAGTGCGGCCACGAGCAGGGCGACATTCGTCAGGTTGCCGCCCTTGCTCCCCGGGAGACCGGAGGAGGACCCGCTCGTGAAGTCGACCGACGTTCCCTCCACACGAGTGAGGTCGTCGCGCAGGGACCGGGTCAACCGCTCCTCGCGTAACGGGTCCCCGCCAGCCAGCACCGCAACCCGGTAGACGTGTGTCCCTGCCGCCATGTCGTCCTCCCCGTCAGTCACGGTGGTGTGCCGAACCGGGAGCGAGGGTAGAGCCGAGGTGCGCCTTGGCAGGACCAATCGCGGGGTGTCCCCCTGAATGGAGTACTTCGCGTCGCACGATTCGTTCGGCTGCTCCTCCGATCGGTCGAACCGGCTCGTACCGCCCCAACGGCCAGGACCCGGTGGAACCCCGTCCCGCCGCTCGGCGCGGAGGACGGGGTGGTCCGGATCGCGGGAAGTCCGCCGGCCCCGCGGGTCGGAGGTGCCGCTCACGTAGGAGGAGCGGCGGGGGTGTCGGTACACGCGCTGCTGGTCCCGACGCCGCGAACACTCCTTGCGCGCGTCGCGGACCCGGTGTACCGCCCTGCCGGTGACCTGCGCGGACCCACCCACCGCAGGTGGGCCTGTTGACCGGTGCGGTCGTCGTCCCCGGACCGGCGCGGACCCGTCCGAACAGGCAGCGGTGGCGCGACCCGGGCTGGGTCCCGGTGCGCGGCGGTCCCGGGCAGGACACCGAGGCGGTAGCGGGTGCTGTGCAGGTCCGTGGACGAGTTGCCCTCGCCGCCTCGGACCCGGACTGGCCGAGAGGGAGGTCGTCCTACAGCCGGCGTCGTGCGGCCCCTACCGCCGCTCCTCGGACTCCGGAAACCCCAGTTCGGCGAGCAGCGCGCGGATCCCCGGGCTCGCGTCGGCGCTGCGCCGCCACGCCGCGTGCACCTCACGCTTCGGTTGCCGCCGCAGCGGGCGGGCTACCAGCTCCGCCCCCAGCGGAGGGCGGGCCAGACGAGGGACCAGCGCGACGACCTCACAGGATGAGACCAGGGACAGCTGGGTGGCGAAGTCGTCGATCAGGTGCCGCACGTCGGGCTCCTCGGGTGCCTGGGCGAACAGCCGCCGGAACCACTGGTGGCAGACGGTGCCGGGCGGGCTCGTCACCCAGCTGTGGCTCGCCAGGTCGGTCTCCGCGAGGGGCGCGTCGCACCGCGCGAGCGGGTGCGTCCGGTGCATGACGACGTCGCCGACGTCGGTGTGGACGTGGCGCTGGACGAGGGAGGGCGGCAGCGCGGTCGGCAACCCGTCGGCGTCGTGGACCAGGGCGAGATCGGCCGTACCGGCGTCGACGCTGTGCAGGGCCTCCTCGGGGTCCTGTTCGGTGATCCTCGGCCGGAGCTCGGGGCAGTTCGAGGACAGACGGGGGAGGGCGGGGGCGAGCAGTCCTCGAACGGCGGTGGAGAAGGCGACCACCCGGATCACCCCGCGTGGAGCGCCGTCCGCCACCGACTGGGCGGCGTCGGCGCACCGTTCCAGCGCCTGGAACACCTCGGGTGCGCGGTCGACGAGGGCCTGCCCGGCCGGCGTGAGCACCACCCCTCGGCCAGCCGGGGAGAGCACGGGGACCCCGAGCTGGCGTTCCAACCGCTTGATTTGCTGGGAAACCGCGGAGGCCGTGAACCCGAGCTGGTCGGCCGCGCGCACCAGGCTGCCGAGAGCGGCCACCGACCGCAGCGCCCGCAGGCCAACGACGTCGATCACGAAGGGATGCTACGCGGTACCGGCAAGAAACCCTCGCTGGACCGCAGGTATGGGCATCGACAGGATCGAGGCATGACCGACCCGTCGATCCCCGCCCACCTCGTGTTCGGCACGAACCTCGTCGCGATGGTGACGCCGATGCGCCCCGACGGGGCGATCAGCGAACCCGCTCTCCTCACGCTGGTCGACCACCTGGTGGACAACGGGTGCGACGGGATCGTCGTCGGCGGGACCACCGGTGAGGCCCCCACCCTCACCGACGCGGAGACCGCCTGGCTGGTGCGACCGTGGCCGCCCGGACCGGGAGCCGGGCTCGGGTGATCGCCGGGGTCGGCACCCACGACACCGCCGCGAGCGTGCGCCAGGCACGGCAGGCAGAAGCCGCCGGAGCCGACGCGCTGCTGCTCGTCTGCCCCTACTACTCCAGGCCGACGCAGGCCGGGGTCGTCGCCCACTGCACGGAGGTCGCCGAGGCCACCGGCCTCCCGGTGATGCTCTACGACGTCCCCGCGCGCACCGGGACCGCGCTGGAAGCCGCGACGCTGGTGGAACTCGCCGGCCACCCCCTGATCCGCGCGGTCAAGGACGCCAAGGGGGACCTGTTCGAGGCGATGACCGGCATGGCCGGTACGTCGCTGGCCTACTACTGCGGCATCGACGAACTGAACCTGCCCTACCTCGCGTGCGGGGCGGTGGGTGTGGTCAGCGTGGTGGGCAATGTCGCGGCCGGCCGCAACGCCGAGCTCCTAGGAGCCGTCCACACCGGAGACCTCACCCGTGCGCGGGAGCTCCAGTCCGGGCTGATCCCCCTCGCGGACGCGGTGATGCGCACCTCGCAGGGCGCGATCATGGCCAAGGCCGCGCTCGTCGAGCTCGGGGTGATCCCGCACGCCACGGTGCGCCGTCCGTTGCTCCCCTCACCGCCCGCCGACCTCCAACGGCTGCGCGCCGCGTTGGCGGCGGTCGCGCTCCCGGCCTGACCACCACGTCACCCGCTGCCCACGCTCCTGCGCAGCGGCCCTGCGGATCAGCCCGTTCTCCGCCACGGCCGGGTGCGCGCTGCCACCCACCGCTGCCGGCCCCTGGTTCGGGTGACACCCGCCAGCTCCCCGTGCCCCGGCCAGGGCGGGCGTGGGCGTGCGCTGGGGGAGCGCACAGGCAGGACGGCGCCGCCCGGTGCGCCGCCCGCGAACACGCCGAACAGCACCGTCCGCCAGCGGGCGGCCGAGGGCCACGAACCCGAGCGTCCGACACCCGCGAACGCCGGGAGCGCCGGGTGCCCCCTGAACGCCCGTGCTCCGCCCGGCCCCCCGGGCCCGATCGGCGGGTGGGCCGACGGCGGGGGAACGAGCACCAGGCGGGCAGTGGCCTGGCAGGGGCCGGACGCTGGTCCTCCCGGCACGTGTCGCGGGAGCACACGGTGCCCGCAGGCCTGGCCCGTTCTCCCGGCGGGAGTGGTCGAGGCCGAGGGCGCCGGCATACGAGGAGCCGCCTCGTCGGCAGGGACTCGGCGGTCACCAGCCGCCGGAGCTCCGTCCTGGCGGAACCCGCGCCTCACCCGATCAGGTGAACCGTGTCGGGCATCCCGGTCAAGATCGAGCGGCGGGTCCGGCGGCGCGCCGCCGGGTGGGAATCTGGGCGGATGACCGAGACGCTCGAGGACACGGTGGAGTCGGTGGAGCAGTTGACCACCGCCTGGCGCGGCCTGGTGCTCGACGCCAGTCCGACGGCCGATGTCCGCGACCTCCCCGGAGTGGCGGTCCGGTGGGCCGACTCCCGCTTCCCGTTCTGGAACTGCCTCACCCTCACCGAGGTGGGCGTCGACCCGGCGCTGCTCGACCAGCGGCTGGACGAGGCCACGCGGATCATGCGCGGGAAGTCCCGCCCTGGGCACCTCTGGCTGTTCGAGGACATGCTGGACGAGGCCGCGCGCCGGGCACTGCCCGGTGCCGCAGAACGGGCCGGGCTGACCCGCGCGTTCTCCGGGATGGGGATGAGCGCCGACATGCCGGACGGGGCGGCGCCGGCACACCCGCGTCTGACCTTCGACCGGGTGACCACCGACGAGCAGCTCAAGGCGTACGCGGACCTGAACTCCCGCGCCTACGGGCTCGACCTGGGGGACGGACGGGACGGGCTGTGCGGGTCGGAGCTGTGGAAGACGGGTGTGCACGCCTACCTGGGCCTGCTCGACGGGGTGCCGGTGAGCGCCGCGGCGACGATGGAGTGCGCGGGCCGGCTTTTCGTCGCCCTCGTGGCCACCGCCCCCGAAGCCCAGCGGCAGGGCTTCGGGGAGGCCGTCACGCGGGTGGCGCTCCACGAGGGTGCTCGCGCCACCGGACTCACCCGCGCCACCCTGCACGCCACCGCCGCCGGCGCGCCGGTCTACCGCCGCATCGGCTTCCGGCCGAACTCGCCCCTGCACTTCTACGTGCTCACGTCCTGAGTGGTCGAGCGCGTGCGGGGAGCGGGGGATCGGGGTCCCGTTCGGCCCCGAGGAGCCGCCCCGGGCTGGCGGCGACTGGCCCCCCGACGATGTTCGGGGAGATTCACCCGTGACGATGCGGCCCCTCGCCCGCGTCCTCCCCGTTGCCGACGACCCGGGTAGCTCGTCCAGTGAGGCGGGTGTCGGACGACCACACCGGCCGCACCGGAAGCCGGGTAGGCCTGCGGGGGAGTGCTCGGGTCGGCGGGCTCCCGAGGGGCCGCAGGGAGAGGCGGCGCCGGCTGCCGGTGGCCGCCGGGTCGCTCGTACCGGCACAGGCTCCCGGCCAGCTCCGGCCGCGGTGCGTGAGCCGGCGTGGCGACGGCCAGCCCCGCGCTCCACCTAGCTGTGCCCGGCCACGCCGCGCCTGTCGCGTCGTGGTTCGTCCTCGAACCGTCTCGGCTGACGGCCGCCGAGACGGCGACGTGCGGGGTGGCGCAGCGATCCGGTAGGGGGTCTCCGGCTTGCTAGGCTCTGTGCTGGCACCGTGGCTCAGGGGGTGACAGCGATACGCGCTGCCAGCGACAGCAACGGGGACGTCGGGCAGGGAATCGCTGCCGGCGCCTACACCATCGATCCCACCAGGTCGGAGATCACGTTCCGCACGAGGGCGTTGTGGGGTCTGCTCGGCGTGCGGGGAACGTTCTCCGTGGACAGCGGCACGGTCGAGGTGGGCGCGCCGGTCACGGCGTCCACGGTGGAAGCGGTCGTCTCGGCGGCCAGCTTCTCCAGCGGCATCGCGCAGCGGGACGAACACGTTCGCTCCTCCGACTACCTCGACGTCGTCAATCACCCGAGCATCGTGTTCGCGAGCGACCGGTTCGAGTGGTCGGGTTCCCGGGGAGCCCTCCACGGGCAGTTGACCGTGCGTGGTGTCACGCGTCCGGTCAGCCTCGACGTCATCGGCGTGACCGGCGGCGAGCGTGAGTTCACCGCCAGGGCCACGACGAGGATCGACCGGTTCGATTTCGAGGTGACCACGGGGCGCGGGATGACCGGACGTACCCTCCAGCTCACCCTGGACGTCGTCGCCACCCGCTGACCCCGGTCGTCGCCCGCGGCGGTCCGTCCACGGTCACTGCGCCGGGGGGTGTGAGGTGGTCGGTCCCCCCGACATCCCGACCGGCCGAGGTGAACCTGGCGGAGATCTCCTCGGGCGCAGCTCCTCCACGGCCACCGCCTCGCGGCCGCACCGGTGCCGTGGTCGACGGCGCCGCTGGTACGGCGGTGAGGGAAGCGGCCTGGTACGCGCTCCAGGCGATGATCTGCTCCGACCACCTGGACGTTGCCCTGCGGTGGTGCGACACGGTGCTCGCCGAGTCGAGGGCGAGGGGCGCGCCCTGCGGTGCCTGCCGAGCGGGGCGAGCCCAGTGGTCGGGACCACCGACGGGGTCACACCGGCCCGTCCGAGGGGGAGCGGCCCGCACCGGAATCCTGGACCGGCGGGACCCTGACCCGCATCAGGGGCAGCATCCGGCCCGGAACCGAGGATGACGGCGCCTCGCCGACGTGCTCGGCGCCCATCTTCCGGTAGAAGCCCTCGGCGTTGGGGTCCGCGTCGATCGTGAGGTACTCGAACCCGGCCGCCGCCGCCCTGGCCAGCGCCTCCAGCCAGAGGGTCCGGCCCAGCCCGCCGCCGATCCTGCTGGGCGTGATCCACAGGTTCCCCAACCGGCCCACCGGAGGTTCACCCTCGACGCTGGCGAAGCCCACCACGGCGCCGGCCAGGTCGGCGACGACGAAGAGCCCTCGGGCGACGTCGTCGGGACCGACGGTGAGTTCGTCCCGGCACGCTGCGAGGAACGCCTCGTCGTAGCCCCAGTGCCCTTTGGCGGCCAACGCCAGGTCGCTCAGCACGCCGGCCTCGTCCGGCCTGGCGAGCCGCAGCACCACCGTGGTCACCCGGGTCTCCTCTCCGCCCACCGGTGAGGATGCCATGTTCACGGGGTGGCTGGGCCCCTCCCGGGGAACGGGTGCGGCAGCCGTGCGCGCGGAGATCGCCGGCGAGCGACCGCGCGGAACCCGCAGCGGGCGGCGCGGGGAACCCGGCCCGACGGCCACGGCCGCCCCGCCCGTCGGGCCGGCCGACGTGGTCGCCGAGGGGGAGAACCCGACGTGGTCGGAGGCGGTCGCCGCGTCGCCGGTCAAGCCCGGCGGGATCGTCGACGCGTGTGCCGATCCCGCCGGTGCGAGGGCGCTGGCCGGCCGTTCCAGGGCCGGCGGCGCGCACCGCGCGAGGGCAGCGAGGAGGCGTGTCACCCCTGTGCCGAGCGCGCCGTGCCGCCAGGGAGGTTCAGACGTGCTCGACTGTCCGGGGATCGTCGCTGCCTCCCGCGCGGCGGCGTTCCGCCGGGCGGTTCAGGGCGAGCAGCAGGACGGTGACGGCGATCGCCTGGATTCCCATGATCATGGCCTGGGCGGTGGGGTCCTGCACGTTGAGCAGGACCATCGTCGCGTTGACCGCGAAGTGCGCCGCCACCGAGCCGACGACGCCGGCACGTTCGTAGGCGCAACAGCAGAGCATCGCCATCGGGATGGAGCTGACCGCGAAGAGCACGCCGCTGGGGGTCATGAGCCCGAGCTGGTGTTGGACGGTCCCGGCGATGAAGAACAGCGGCAGGTGCCACACGGCCCAGATGACGCCCAGCACCAGACCCACCTGGAAGCGGCTCATCGACGCGCGCATCCTCGGGTGGGCGGTGCCGCGCCAGCCCGGCTCTTCGGCCAGCGGCCCGGAGACCACCATCATCAGGAAGAACAGCACGGGCCCCTGGGCGCTCATCATCTCCAGCCCGGTGTCGAAGCTCGGCGCCGGCCCGTCACCCGCGCCGGCCAGGAACGCGCCCGCCAACACGGTCGCCGAGGCCAGCGCCAGGAGGGCCGGCACCCACACCAGCAGGGGGATCCGGAACCGCACCGCGTGTTCCGGGACGGCTTCCCGGCGGCGCCTACGGCGGACGCGGATCACGAGTGCCGCGATCGAGGGCCCGAAGGCGCCGAACAGGTGGGGCAGGGCTGCGGGCGGGTTCACGGCGGGACCGCCCATCGCGATCGCCACACCCCAGGACGCCCAGCTGACGACGAAGGAGATCGCCATGAACAGGATGAGGTCGCCGCGGTACGGGCTGGTCGATGGTGGCGTGGACATGCCAGGTGCTCCTCGTGTCGAGTGCGGGCTGCCGGGTGGGGAAGCGCGGTGATCAGGCGTCGGAGACGGCGTCGAGCTGGCGCCCGAGCCAGGTGCTGACCAGGACGAGCAGGTCGGGATCGACCGGTTGCCGCAGCAGCCGCCGGTAGGAGCGCAGGGTGTGGCGGCCGGGGTCGCGGCGCAGGATGTGCGTGAGGTCGGGCACCCGGTGGGTCTCGGCCCCACCCGGCACCAGCCGAGCGATGGTGGCGAGGTCGGCGGGGTCGATCTGGATGTCCTTGTCCCCGGTGACGGCCAGGACGGGGGCTTTCGCGGCGGCGAGGTCGTCGCGGGTGTCGTGGACGAGCATCTCGCGCATCCACCGGGCGTTCACCGGGATCCCCGCGAGACGCGCCACGTCCGTGTCGGTCCTCCGGAGCCGGTCGAGGATGCGGTTGCCCACCGCCGCGAACGGGCGCCGCAGCAGGCGCAGGGGTGCTGGCAGGCCGCGGAAGATCGAGCCGGCCTGCCAGCGCATGGCCTCCTCCCCGAGGCGGGCGTACCCGGCCAGCAGCACCACGGCCCGCACGTCGGCGTGGGCGGCGAGGGACATCGCGTGCAGGGCGCCCTCGCTGTGACCGACGGCTCCGACGGCGTCGGAGCGGACGGCGGGGTGTGCCACCAGCGCCCGTACCGCAGCCTCGGCGTCGCGGCGGTTGCCGGTGAACCCGGCGGCCTGCCAGAC
>NZ_AGVX02000068.1 GCF_000239155.1 Actinoalloteichus spitiensis RMV-1378 | reverse complement strand
CGGCGCCCCCAGCCACAGCGCCAGGCGCTCGGGCGTGGCGATGGCCAGGTTCTTCGGCACCATCTCACCGATCAGCAGGTGCGCGAGACCCACCAGGGACAACGCGATGATGAAGGCGATCGTGTGGAGCAGGAACGCCGGGATCGCGAACGGGGCCAGCGCCCGCTCGATCATCACCGCGACGGCCGGTTCGCCGAGCCGGCCCAGTGCCAGCGAGCAGATCGTGATGCCCAGCTGGGCACCCGCCAACATCAACGACGCGTTCTTCCCCGCGTCCAACACCACCCGCGCCCGGGTGGTGCCCTGGTCGAGCATGGCCTCCAGGCGGTCCCGGCGAGAGGACAACAGGGAGAACTCGGCGCCGACGAAGAACGCGTTCAACGCCAGCAACACGACGATCAGCGTGATCGCGACCCATCCGCTCACCGTGCGACCTCCTCACGGGCCGACATGGCCCCCTCCAACGCCACCGACCGCGCCGACTCCGTCCGCACCACGCGGACCTCGGCGATGCGGTGCCGGTCCATCCGGGTCACCGTCAGCTGCCAGCCGTCGACGGCGATGTCGTCATCCACGGAGGGGATCCGGCCCAGCCTGTCGAGGACGAAGCCGGCCAGGGTCTCGTAGTCGCCCTCGGGCAACACCAGGCCGGTGGCCTCGGCGAGCTCGTCGTCCCGGAGCAGGCCCGAGACCAGCCAGCTCTCCTCGCCCAGCGGCCGGACGGCCGGGATCTCACGCCGGTCGTGCTCGTCCCGGACGTCACCGACGATCTCCTCGATGACGTCCTCGACGGTCACCAGACCGGCGCTGCCGCCGTACTCGTCGACGACCATCGCCATCTGCAACCCCGAACCGCGAAGCCGGTTCAGGAGGGTGTCGCCGTCCAGCGAGTCCGGAACGGTGGGAACCGGCCTGGCCAGGGACAACACCCGGATCCTGCCGCGCTCGGCCGCCGGGATCCCGAAGGCCTGCTTGACGTGCACCACGCCGCGGACGTCGTCCAGGTCGACGCCGTGCACGGGGAACCGGGAGTACCCGGTCCGCCGGCCCAGCTCGACGAGCTCGTCCACCGTGGCATCCGGACCGAGGGAGGCGATGCGGACGCGGGGGGTCATCAGGTCACCGGCCGTGCGTTCGCCGAACCGCAGCGAGCGGCCCAGCAGTGCGGCGGTACCGGCGTCGAGGGTCCCCTGCGCCGCGCTGGCCCGCACGATGGAGCTGATCTCCTCCGGGGACCGCGCCGAGCGCAACTCCTCGATGGGTTCCACCCCCAGCTTGCGGACCAGCCAGTTCGCGGCGTTGTTGCTGCCGTCGATCACCCAGCGGAAGATCCGGGTGAACGCGGAGTAGACGCCGACGACCGCGCGGGCGGTGGCCAGGGGCCGGGAGATGGCCAGGTTCTTCGGCACCATCTCGCCGAAGATCATGGACAGGGAGGTGGCCAGGAAGAGCGCGATGGCCAGCGACAGGCCGCCCACGAGGCCGTCGGGCAGTCCGAGCGCGCTCAGCCCTGGGCTGATCAGCTGGGCGATGGCCGGCTCGGCCATGTACCCGGTGACCAGGGTCGTGATGGTGATGCCCAGCTGGGCTCCGGAGAGCTGGAAGGACAGCGTGCGGTGGGCCTGCTGCACGTTGCGCGCCCTGCGGTCGCCGACCTGCCGCACGTGCGTGTCGACAGTGCTCCGCTCCAGCGTGGTGAGTGCGAACTCGGCGGCGACGCAGACGAAAGTGCCCGCGGTGATCACGATAACGCCGAGGAGAAGGAGAACGCTGATCAGTACGTCGTTCATCGGACACCCCGGAAGGGGGCGGCCGGGCTGGGACAGCCGGGTTGGTGACCCGGCTTGCTACTGCTACCGGGTGAGTCGGCTTCCGGCACGGAAGTCATCACTCCTCAGTATTCGAGTTGGTGTTAAACGCAGCCAGTGTACGGGTGAACCGCCGGGAAATGGACGTCCAGACCGCTGGATCGTGACGCGTTTCCCCTCCTCAGGAGGTTGTCGCCCGCACGTTCCGTGATTTCGCACACGGTCTGTCACCGCCGGTGTCGCCCTTGTTCCGAGTTGTGCCCGACCGCGCGTCACCGCACCGTGGGGAGGCCGGGGCCCGTCCGCCTGGGTGGACCGGCGGGGAGGTGGGCGGTGACCGACAGCGACGGCGGAGAGCCGGGGCGCGGCTCCTTCGGCCAGCCGCGGGGCCTGGCCACCCTCTTCTTCACCGAGATGTGGGAGCGCTTCTCCTTCTACGGCATGCGGGCGATCCTCGCCTACTACCTCTACTACTCCGCCGTCGACGGCGGCCTGGGCATGCCGCGTTCTTCCGCGTTGTCGCTGGTCGCGGCCTACGGATCCGCGGTGTACATGGCCAGCGTCGCCGGCGCCTGGGTCGCCGACCGCCTGCTCGGCACCCAACGCGCGGTGCTCTACGGCGGAGTGCTCATCATGTGCGGCCACATCACCCTCGCCATCGTTCCCGGGATGGCCGGGGTGGCGGGTGGCCTGGGGCTGATCATCGTCGGCACGGGACTGCTCAAGTCCAACGTGACCGCCATCGTCGGCACGCTCTACGAACCAGGTGACCAGCGCAAGGACGCCGGGTTCTCGCTGTTCTACATGGGCATCAACCTGGGGAGCTTCGTCGCGCCCCTGCTCACGGGGCTCGCCGCGAGCGGGGCCGACTTCCACCTCGGCTTCGGGCTGGCCGCGATCGGCATGGCGCTGGGACTCATCCAGTACGTGCTCGGCCGGAAACACCTCGGGACCGCCAGCCTGGAACCCACCAACCCGCTCGACCCCGCCGAGCGGCGGTGGCTGCTGCCCCGGCTGGGCCTCGCGGCGCTGGGCGCGGCGGGCGTGCTCGCGGTGCTCGCCCTCGGCGGGTGGCTCACCTCCGGGCGCGTCGTCAACCTGCTGAGCCTGCTGTCGGTCCTGCTGCCCGTCGCCTACTTCTGGGTCATGCTGCGGAGTCGCCGGCTGGACGGGGTCGAACGGGACCGGGTTCTCGCCTTCGTCCCCCTGTTCGTGGCCAGCGTCATGTTCTGGACGCTCTTCGAGCAGCAGTCGACCGTGATCGCCGCGTTCGCCGACAGCAGGGTCGACCGCGACCTCCTCGGTTTCGAGATCCCACCCAGCTGGTTCCAGTCCGTCAACCCCGTCGCCATCCTCCTGCTGGCGCCGCTGTTCGCCCTGCTGTGGACCAGGCTGGGGACGCGGCAGCCCGGGACGCCCACCAAGTTCTCCGGCGGGCTCGCCCTGGTCGGGGTGTCGTTCCTGGTCATGATGCTGGCCAGCGCCACCCTGCCCGAGGGGGGCGCCAGCCCGCTCTGGCTGGTAGGAGCGTTGGTCGTCATGACCTGCGGGGAGTTGCTGCTCTCACCGGTGGGGCTGTCCGTCAGCACCTCGCTGGCACCCCGGGCCTTCGCGGCGCAGATGGTGGGGCTCTTCCTGCTGTCCGTGGCCGCCGGTTCGGGCATCGGGGCCCAGCTGGTCCGGCTCTACTCCCCGGACTCCGAGCTGGTCTACTTCGGCGCGCTCGGGCTGGTGGCGGTGCTGCTCGGCGCGTCCCTCGTCCTGGCCGCCCCGCTGATCCGCCGGCGGATGCACGGGGTGCGCTGAACCCGGGCCGGACCAGAACGCCGTTCACCGGCGCACCGGGGCGTCACGCCCTGGCGCTGTGCCGCCGCACCGACTCCTCGACGAGGTCCAGCACCGGCTCGAGGTCGTCGGCGGGCAGACCCATCGCCAGGTGTGAGACCAGCCCTTCCAGCACCAGCTCCAGGTAGCTGGTGAGCACGTCGATGTCGACGTCGTCGCGCAGCTTGCCCGCAGCGCGCTGCCGGGACAGCCGTTCGCGGGTCGCGAGGGTCAGTTCCTGCGACCGCTCCGCCCACCTCGCGCGGAAGTCGGGGTCGGTCCGGAGGCGACGGGAGACCTCCAACCGCGTGCCCAGCAGGTAGGAGGGGTGGGCATCGCCCTCGACGTCCGGCGGAGCCGCGATCAGGTTGCGCATCACCTGGACCAGGCCCTGCTCCGCCACCACCTCGGCCATCCGGTGCGCGTCGTCCTCGGCGAGCGCGAGGAAGAGCGATTCCTTGTCCTTGAAGTGGTGGAAGATGGCGCCTCGGGAGAGCCCGGTCGCCTCCTCCAACCTGCGGACCGTGGCGCCCTCGTACCCGTGACGGGCGAAGCACGCCCGCGACCCGTACAGGATCTGGCGTCGGCGCGCGTCGAGGTGGTCCTGGCTGACCCGTGGCATGGGGAGATCGTCGCAGTCGACGACATCGAGGTCCAACCACCGGGTACCTCCGTCGGCGCGTCCTCGGTCACACCGGGGTAGCTCGCCGACGGGGGTGCGAGCTCCGAGGATGAGGTGTAGCTTCGGTAGTCATCCGACTACCTGGGGTGATGTCGATGGTGTTCACGCGGAACGCGCGGGATGTGGTCAGCAGCGCACGTCCGGCCGGGAACGTCGAGTCCGCCAGGATTCGCAGCCGCGTGGAGGCCGAGGCCTACGTCGCCTCCGTCTGCTTCAAGCACGGCCCGCCACGCCTGGCCGGAGTCGAACTCGAGTGGACGGTTCACCATCACGACGACCCCACCCGGCCCGTGCTCGCCGACCACCTCGCGCGCGCCCTGGGCCCGCACGCCCCACCCTCGCTGGTGCCGACCAGCCCGCACGTTCCCCTCGGCCACCGGTCGGTCGTCACCGTCGAACCCGGCGGCCAGGTGGAGATCTCCACCGCGCCACGGACGGCCGCCTCCGACCTGGTCGACGCCACCTCCGCCGACATCGACCAGCTCCGCCGCCTGCTGGCCAGCGCGGGCCTGGAACTCGGAACCCGGGGGACCGACCCCTACCGCCCCGCCCGGCGTCTGCTGCGCACCCCCCGCTACGCGGCGATGGAGACGAACTTCAACCGCCGCGGGCCGGCGGGAGTCATCATGATGTGCAGCACCGCCGGCCTCCAGGTGTGCCTGGACGCCGGGGAGGGGGACCAGGTGGCCGCCAGGTGGGCCGCCGTCCACGCGCTGGGTCCCGTGTTCGTCGCGGCCTTCGCGAACTCCCCGACCCTGGACGGCATCCGCAGCGGCTGGGCCTCCACCCGCATGCTCACCCTCTACAACACCGATCCCCCTCGCACCCGCCCCGGCGGGCCGTCCGCCGACCCCGGCGCCGCCTGGGCACGGCGGGCGCTGGAGACCCCGGTGTTGTGCGTCCGGGAGCGGGACGAGCCCTGGCCCACACCGATCGGCGTCACCTTCGGCGAGTGGATCGACGGCGCGCTCCACCGGCGGCCCACGTTCGACGACCTCGATTACCACCTGACGATGCTCTTCACCCCGGTCCGACCACGCGGGTACCTGGAGATCCGCTACCTCGACACCCAACCGGGCGACGACTGGGTGGTACCGGCCGCCCTGGTCCTCGCCCTGTTCGCCCGGGAGCGGACCGTCGACCGGCTGCTGGAACTCACCGAACCCGCCCGTGGCCGCTGGTTGACCGCCGCCTGCCAGGGCCTGGACGACCCGGTGCTGGCCAGGGCCGCCGCCTCCGTCCTCACCCTGGGCCTCCAGTCCCTGCGTGACCTCGACCTGCCGCCGCCGGTGCTCGACCACGTCGTGCGGAGCACTGAGCAACTCGTCCGCACCCGGGTCCCCCGGGTGCTCCGCGCCTGACCGGAGGTGACGACCCATGTCCTTCTCCCCAGCCGGCACCACGGCGGGACCCGACCGCCGAGACGAGGACGCCCTGCGTGACCGGGTCGCGCGGGAGCTCGACCGCACGCGCCGTCGCACCCGGCACCTGACCGACGCCGTCGACGACGAGGACCTCCGCCGGCAGCACTCACCGCTGATGTCCCCCCTGGTGTGGGACCTCGCCCACGTGGGAAGCCAGGAGGAGCTGTGGCTCGTCCGCGACGTCGGTGGCCGCGATCCGCTCCGACCCGACATCGACGACCTCTACGACGCCTTCCGCCACGGCAGGGCGGACCGGCCGGCCCTGCCGCTCCTCTCGCCGACCGAGGCCAGGCGGTACGTGGCGTCGGTGCGGACCAAGGCGTTGGACGTCCTGGCTGACGTCCCGCTGGAGGGGCGGCGCCTGGTCACCGGCGCTTTCGCGTTCGGCATGATCGTGCAACACGAGCAGCAGCACGACGAGACCATGCTGGCCACCCACCAACTCCGACGCGGCGGGCCCGTGCTGACCGCACCGCCGGTGCCGGCCCCCGCCGGCCCGCCCGGACCGAGTGAGGTGCTGGTCCCGGCGGGGACGTTCACGATGGGCACGTCGGTGGAGACGTGGGCCTTGGACAACGAACGACCGGCCCACCCGGTGCACGTGCCCGCCTTCCACATCGACACCAAGGCCGTCACCAACGCCCGTTTCGCCGAGTTCATCGACGACGGCGGCTACGACCGGCCCGAGCTGTGGAGCGGGGAGGGGTGGGCGCTGCGCACCGGGTCCGACCTGCGCGCTCCCCTGTTCTGGCGGCGGGACACCGACGGTCGGTGGTGGCGGCGGGTGTTCGGCCGCTGGGAACCGGTGGTTCCCGAGGAACCGGTGGTGCACGTGTCGTTCCACGAAGCCGAGGCGTTCGCGACCTGGTGCGGCAGGAGGTTGCCCACCGAGGCCGAGTGGGAGAAGGCCGCGCGGTTCGACCCGAGGAGCGGGGAGACCCGCCGCTACCCCTGGGGCGACGAGGCACCCACCGAACGGCACGCCAACCTCGGCCAACGACACCTGCGCCCCGCGCCGGCCGGGGCCTTCCCGACCGGGACGTCGCCGCTGGGCGTCCACCAGCTGCTCGGCGACGTGTGGGAGTGGACCAGCACCACGTTCCGGGGTTACCCGGGGTTCGCGGCCTTCCCGTACCGGGAGTACTCGGAGGTGTTCTTCGGCGAGGAGTACCGCGTGCTGCGCGGTGGCAGCTTCGGCACCGACCACACCGTCGCCAGGGCCACGTTCCGCAACTGGGACTACCCGAGGCGACGGCAGATCTTCGCCGGGTTCCGGTGCGCGCGCGACGCCCGTCGCGAGGAGGTGGGCTGACCGTGTGCCGACACCTCGCCTACCTGGGGCCGGTGGTCACCCTGCACGACGCGGTGGTCGCAGCGAAGCACTCCCTGTACCGGCAGTCCTGGGCGCCCCAGGACATGCGCGGCGGTGGCACCGTCAACGCCGACGGTTTCGGGGTCGGCTGGTACCCGAACGTGCCGGGGCCTCCCGTCCGGTACCGGCGGGCCGGGGCGATCTGGGCCGACCCCGGGTTCGTCGAGCTGGCCGGCGGCCTGTCCTCCGGGGCGGTGCTGGCGGCGGTCCGCTCGGCGACGACGGGGATGGCCCCGGGGGAGGAAGCCTGCGCCCCCTTCCGCATCGGCAGGTGGTTGTTCAGCCTGAACGGTCGCATCGCCGGCTGGCCGGACTCGGTCAACGCCCTGGCCGCCACGCTGCCCCCGGCGGTCCTGGCCGCGCTCCCCGCCGCCACCGACACTGCCCTGCTCTGCGCGCTCCTGGCGCGCCGGCTCCACGCGGGCGAACGGCCCGAGGAGGCCGTCGGAGACCTGGTGCGCGGCGTCCTCGAACTCGCCCCAGAATCCCGGCTCAACCTGCTCCTCCTCGACGGCACCAGCGTCGTCGCCACCACCTGGACCCATTCCCTGTGGGTCAGCCACGACGTCGGCCACCAGATGACGATCGCCTCCGAACCGACCGGGGAGGAGCCCACCTGGTGGCGGATCCCGGACGGCTCGCTCGTGCGGGGCAACCTGCACCACCTCCGGGTCGAACCGTTGCCCTCGGCCCAGGCGGTGAGCTCGTGAGGAGCCCGGTGTTCGACATCCGCCTCGACGAACACGCGGCGGCCGAGGCCTTGCGCGCCGACGTGCGGGTGGGGCTCACCGATGTCCCCCGGTGGATCTCACCGACATGGTTGTACGACAGCCGGGGCAGCGAACTGTTCGACGAGATCACCCGGCTGCCGGAGTACTACCCGACCAGGGCCGAGCGCGCGGTCCTGGCGCGGGTGGCGCCCGAGATCGCCGCGGCGACCAGGGCGGGCACGCTCGTCGAGCTGGGATCGGGGTCAGCGGAGAAGACGCGCCTCCTGCTGGACGCCATGACCGCTCTCGGCGACCTGCGGAGGTACGTTCCGATCGACATCTCGATGTCGGCCCTGCGCCTGTCCAGCGCGGAGATCGCGGCCGACTACCCGGGACTGGACGTGCACGGCGTGCTCGGCGACTTCACCCGGGAACTCGGCCCCCTGCCGGCCGAGGGCACCCGCCTCGTGGCGTTCCTCGGGGGGACGGTGGGCAACCTCGCCCCGGACCAACGCCGGCACTTCTACCGCACGATGCGGTCCCACCTGCGGACGGGCGAGTGGTTGCTGGTCGGGGCCGACCTGGTGAAGGACCCGGCGACGCTGCTGCTCGCCTACGACGACCCGGCGGGGGTCACGGCCGAGTTCGACCGCAACGTGCTCCGCGTCCTCAACCGAGAACTCGACGGCGACTTCGACGTCGACGCCTTCCAGCACGTGGCCCGGTGGGACCCCCGACAGGAGTGGATCGAGATGAGGCTGCGCGCCCGGCGTCCGCTCCGCGTTCGGCTGGACGCCCTGGACCTGACACTGGAACTGGCCGGGGGAGAGGAGATCCGGACCGAGATCTCGGCGAAGTTCCGCCCCGAGCGGGTGCGTGCCGAGCTGGCGGACGCCGGGTTCGCGGTGAACGCCGAGTGGACGGAGCCGGAGCACCGCTTCGCGCTGTTCCTGGCCTCGGCCACCTGAGCCGGATCCGGGCGGCCCACCCCCAGCACGACAGCGGGGCCGCGTCGTCGACAGGAGGGCGCCCCCGCGCGGGCGCCCCTCCCGGGCCGTCCGTCAGCAGTGGTCCAACATCTCCAGCAGCGCCGCTCGTTCGGGCTCGGTCACGGTCAGTTCCCAGTGGTGCTTGACCTCGATCCAGTCCTGGGCATAGGTGCACCAGTAGCCGGTGGCCGGCGGCTTCCACTGGTCCGGGGTCTGGTCGCCCTTGGCCCGGTTGGAGGAGGCCGACACGGCGATCAGCTGCGGGGTGTCGAGGTCGTTGGCGAACCGCTCGCGGCGCTCGTCGTCCCACTCGTCCGCGCCACTGCGCCACCCCGCCGCGAGCGGAACCAGGTGGTCGATGTCCAGGTCCGAGGCGTCGTCGAACTCCTCGTCGTCGAAGGCGCTGTGCCAGGTGCCGGACTGCGGGCGGCACTCCTCGTCGGTGACGACGTCGACGCCGTCCCGGATCAGCACCGTCTCCCTGGTGTTGCAGTTGTCGCCCTGGCTGATCCAGTGCCGGAAGCGGTCCCGCGAGTACCCGCGCATCGACCGTTCCGGGGCGACCTCCAGCTCGTCGAGCAGGGCGGCCGCCTCGGCGGCGTCCCCCGGGGCGGGCACCCGCTGGCCCGACCCGATCTCCTGCTCCTGGTCGTCGAGGAACGGCAGGTGGTCCCGCGCGACGTAGCCCACCACCACGAGCGCCACCGCCACCAGGGTGACGAGGACGGATCGTGCCGTGGTCTTCTTCTGGTTGCCGTCGCCGGAACGGGACTGTTCGGTCATCCTCGCCTCACCCAGAGCGGGCCGTCGTGCCGGGCCCGGAATTGCGCTGCCGGAGATCAGCCTATCGGGGGCTCAGGTGGCTGATCACTTGCCTGATGAGGTGATTCCTGGTGACGGGCGACCGGAGTGGCCGGGACCTCGCCCCTGCGGCCCGCCGATCCCCGGAAGGGGCGCAACGGCAGGGGGGGGGG